>JBDNSL010000085.1:0-10288 GCA_047719095.1 Acetobacter sp. | reverse complement strand
GGGTATCCGTGAACATTCCATCCATACCTGTTCTTTTCTAACCTTCATGTAGGCTTTTCGAGCGAAAACAGGAACGGTGCTGGCAAGTTTTTTTTGAAGGGACTTATGCATGCACAAGTATGTGACACGCCAGAGGCTTCTGTTTGCGCATAGGGTGCAAGAACTTTCAGGGGCGGAAACAAGCCTGAAAATGCGAAAGTACGGCAGAGCCACAGTCTGGTGGCGCATAGCTCCCGACCGGAGCGTGACGCAGGAACTCTGGGGTGGTTTGCAGCTTTTGTATGTTCGGAACAGTTTGAGAAGAAAAAACAGGAAGGCCTCTCATGACAGAGCGCATTCGGAACGTCGCGCTGCGTAGCAAGGTTTGTCCGGCAGAGGCCGCGGCAAAGCTGATCCGAAATGGTGACGTGGTCGGCACCAGCGGTTTTACTGGCGCAGGTTACCCCAAGGCCGTGCCCATGGCGCTGGCCAAACAGATGGAAGCCGCCCACAGCCGTGGGGAGGCACACCGGATCAGCCTGATTACGGGCGCATCCACCGGCCCGCAGCTGGATGGTGAACTGGGCAAGGTGGACGGTGTATACTTCCGCTCGCCGTTCAATACCGATGCTGCCATGCGCAACCGCATCAACTCGGGCGAGACGGATTATTTTGATAATCATCTCGGTCAGGTTGCCCTGCGCGCGCACCAGGGCAACTACGGCAAGTTTGATGTAGCCGTAGTGGAAGCCACCGCCATTACCGAGGAAGGGGGCATTGTTCCCACATCTTCGGTTGGCAATTCGCAGGCTTTTCTCGATCTGGCCGACAAGGTCATTATCGAGGTCAACGAATGGCAGCATCCGGGGCTGGAAGGCACGCACGACGTGTGGGACGGCAACAGCTACGGCAGTGCCCCGCGTGATGTTATTCCACTCTCCCGTGCGGATCAGCGGATTGGTCGTTCGTTCCTTAAGGTTGATCCGGCCAAAATTCAGGCCATCGTCCGCACGAATGACAGCGACCGCAACGCACCCTTTGCCGCCCCCGACGGTACGGCCAAGGCCATTGCGGGCTACCTGCTTGATTTTTTTGAACATGAAGTCAAACAGAACCGTCTGCCGCCCTCCCTGCTGCCTTTGCAGTCCGGCGTTGGCAATGTTGCCAATGCGGTTCTGGATGGGCTGAACGAAGGGCCGTTTGAAAATCTGGTAGGCTTTAGCGAGGTCATTCAGGACGGCATGCTGGCCATGCTGGATTCGGGGCGTATGCGCATTGCCTCGGCCACCTCGTTCTCCCTCAGCCCCGAGGCTGCGGAAGAGATCAACAACCGGATGGATTTTTTCCGGTCCAAAATCATTCTGCGCCAGCAGGATATCAGCAACAGCACGGGCGTTATTCGCCAGTTGGGCTGTATTGCCATGAATGGCATGATCGAGGCCGATATTTACGGCAACGTAAATTCCACCCGTGTCATGGGGTCCAAAATGATGAACGGGATCGGGGGTTCGGGGGATTTTGCCCGCAATGCCTACCTGTCCATCTTCCTGTCACCGTCTACGGCCAAGGGCGGCAAAATTTCGGCTATTGTGCCCATGGCAGCCCATGTGGACCACATTATGCAGGATACCCAGATTTTTGTGACCGAGCAGGGGCTGGCTGACCTGCGTGGGCTGTCCCCCGTCAAGCGGGCACAGGCCATTATCGAAAAATGCGCACATCCGGACTACCGTCCAATGTTGCAGGATTACTTTAACCGCGCACTGAAGGATTCGTTCGGCAAGCATACCCCGCACCTGCTGACCGAAGCCCTGTCATGGCATCAGCGGTTTATTGAGACAGGGTCCATGCTTCCCGCATAACACCGGGTTTTCTGGGCTTTTGCTCAAGGCTCCTGTCCTTATCATATAAGGGCAGGGGCTTTTTTTATGTCTGGGGTGGGGTGTGGCCGTAAGTGCCCGGCAGTGTCGCCCACGTCTGGCGCGGGCATGTAGCGAATTAAGCGTTATTCGGAATGTGCAACCGGGGACGGGGTCATGGAAAGGGATGTGGTCAACTGGTAGGGCTGATGCGTAATGACAATATCAACAGGCCGGTTTGCCAGAAAATCAGCCGTGGAAATTTTGGCCGATGGGGTATCGGTAATAATCGCCTCGGCATCGCGGTGGACCAGTGAGAACAGGCTGGGTGCGGCAGAGGGAGAAAGATAGGCTGCGTATGGGTGGTGCCCCGCCATGCGGTGGGCATTATACGCGTCCCGCTCAGAATTGATGGGAATGGCCACCATAACCTTGGAATCGGCTTTAAGAACTGCGGCGGTGCTTTTGTAGTCCGCAGGTACAAAAATCACCCGGTCACGCATATGGGCCTTGCTGACCTCAAAAGCCACTTCCAGCGGGTTGGCATCATGCAGGTCCAGCATGAGCAGCGTGTTGGAATGGCGGGCGGTGTCCAGCACGGAGGCCAGTGTGCTGCTGCCCGGTTCCACGGCTACTTTTCCGTCTGTGCCACTGGTCAGGCCAAGGCGTACCATGCCCGGCCGCTCAATGGCGGGAACAGTGGCTGCCTGAGCAATATTCTGCGTGCCGGTATTGCTGGCGCACACAATAAGCCCATGGTGAATGCGCGCCATAATGCCGCTGGTTTTGGTGTGATGAATAGCCAGCACCGCAATGGATGCCGCACACAGAACCGCCGCAAAGGCAATTTTTTTCAAACACCTGTGCGAGGTGGCTGGGCCGCAGCAGACAGACATGTCAGCTCCTATTTCAGGATGTGACATTAGTGGGTTCCTTGTCCTTCTGACCGACCATGGAGGCCGCTTTAGCCAGATCAACAGAAAGAACGCGGCTTACTCCGCGTTCCTGCATGGTTACACCAAAAAGCTGGTCCATATGGGCCATGGTGAGCTGGTGGTGTGTCACAACCAGAAAACGCGTACCGGCTTCGGCCACCATATCGCCCAGAAGGGCGCTAAAGCGGCCTACGTTGGCGTCATCGAGTGGTGCATCCACTTCATCCAATACGCATATCGGAGCAGGGTTACAGCGGAAAACGGCAAAGATCAAGGAAAGTGCCGTTAAAGCTTGTTCACCTCCGGACAGGAGGGACAAAGTGGCCAGTTTTTTGCCCGGTGGCTGTGCATAAATTTCCAGCCCGGCTTCAAGCGGGTCATCACTGCCCACAAGGCCGAGGTGGGCACGGCCCCCACCAAACATGCGTGTGAAAAGCGACTGAAAATGCTGGTCAACCTGAGTGAACACGGCCATCAGCCGCTCCCGGCCTTCCTTGTTGAGCGCGCCAATGGAGCCACGCAGCCGGTTTATGGCCTCCTCCAGATCGGTCATTTCCGCCCCCAGTGTTTGTGCCTGAGTGGAGGCTTCCTCCGCTTCCAGTTCGGCCCGCAGGTTGACCGGTCCCATGTCATCGCGTTCGCGGGTCAGGCGCGAAATCTTGCGGCGCAGGGAGGTTTCCGCCCCTTCGGTCAAATCGGAGGCGGGGTGTGCTGGCGGGTTGGGGGTTTCTACCAGAAGCTGGTCCAGAATGGCCTGTGCCTGCTCGCTTTTACCTTCCGCCTTCAGCAGGTTTTCACGCGCGGTGGCCAACTCGCCTTCTGTTTTGCGGCGTAGGTCATGGGCCGCATTGAGTGCGGATTCGGCCTCGGCGCGTATCAGATCGGTCTGGGTAAAGTGGTCTTCCGCCTCTTGGAGTGCGGCCAGAGTGTTGGCTTTTTGCTGCTGTGCAGCCGTGGGCAGTTCGGACACCCGGCTATGGTTGGCGCGTGCGTTTTCCAGCCGTTGGAGGGCGTTGGTGTTATCAGCACGGGCTGTGCTTTCGCGCGCACTCCACTCGGCCTGCGCGGTGTTCAGGGCCGCCAGTCGGTCTGCCAGTGTGGTGGACTCGGCCTGTAAGGCAGCACGCAGTTCTCGCGCCCGATCAAGGCCTGCCAGCAGTTCAGCGCGGTGCGTGTTCAGCTTTTCCAGTCTGGCGGTGGCGTCTTCGGGTATGGCGGCAAGGGCTGCATCCAGTGCAGCCAGTGCGGCCTGTAGGTGGTTTTGGGCATCTGCGTGGTCCGTGGCCAGTTCCGCCTGCCGGGGGGTCAGGCCCGCCAAGCGGCTGCGCAGGGTAAGGGCCTGCTCTTGCAAGGTCGCGTGGGCCTGCGTTGCGGCGCCGACCTGCGTATTGGCGCGTGCTGTAACCTGTGTAGCACTCTGTAGGGCGGTACTGGCCTCATTCAGCCTGTTCTGGGCTTCGTGCAGTGCGGCCTGTGTCTGCTGCACGGATTGGGCAGAGGCAAGCCTGCCTTCAATCTCCGCGACAGAGGTGCTCTCGGTTGCAAGATTCTGGCGCAGGCGTTCAAGCTCGGGGGTGAGTGTTTCCAGCCGGGTTGTTGCAGATGCGTGCTGCTGCCGGGTTTGTTCGAGTTTGTCCCGGGCTGCCTGTAAGCTGGCCTGTGCGTGCTTGAAAGCCGTATGGGCCTGCTGTTCGGCTGCCTGTGATGCGGTGTTTCTGTCCCGCGTGGCTGCCAGTGCGGACTGGATATCCTGCAGGGGGGGCAGGTTTTCGTAAGTGGACTGGGCGTTGGCAAGTGTTGCCTGTGCTTCGGCCAGAGCAGCCTCAGCACGTGCGTGCTGGGGCAATATGGCATCCAGCCGGGCACGGTAGGAGGCATGGCAGCGCTCTGTCTGCGTTTCGTGCGCGCGGGCTTTCTGCAAGGATTGTTCTTGCGTGTGCCGCGTGTTCCTGAGGTCTTTTAACAGGTTTTCGTTGGCCTGCACGGCCGCCGCACAGGCGGTAACATCGGCGAGTATTGCAGGTAGGTCGGCCTGCAAGGCGGCAATGCGGTTTTGTGTTTCGCGCAGAACACGGCGTTGCGCCAGCCTGCGGGCCGCCGTGCTAGTTCTGCCCGCATGGGCATAAAACCCGTCCCATCGCCACAGGTCCCCTGCGGTGGAAACAAGGCATTGCCCCTGAACCAGAGCCTGCTGGAGTGCGTGGCCATCCGCACCGTCGGGCAGCAGGCCGGTGGAGAGTAGAATACGGTCCAGCTCAGGTGGGGCGGTTATGCAGGTTTTAAGGGGCTGCACGCCACCGGGCAGGGGGGGCAACTGCTGGGGTGGAAGTTGCCGCCAGCCTTGGGGGGCATTGGCATCGGCTGGTGCGTCCAGCCCTTCGGCCAATGCTGCGGCCAATGCGTTTTCATACGCTTCGGGCACAGTAATCAGGGCGGAAACCGGGTTTTCCGCCACAGCGCTATCCTGCCCCAACGCCTGATCCAGCCCTTCGGCTTGGGCTTGCAGGCGGGTCAGTTCGGTCTGGAGTGTGGTCTGCTGCTCGTGCGCTGTGGTGTGCCGGGCCTTGTCCGCGCTAAGTGTGTGTTCAGTCTGTTCCAGTGCGGCACCAGTCTGGGCCAGTGCGCTTTCCTGCTGGGTGCGGGCCTGACGGGCCTCTTCCAGAACGGCGTCGGCAATGGCTTCCGCACGGACTTTGTCCAGCTCCCGCGTGAGTGTTTCAGCTTCCTGCTGTGCGCGCTGCTGCGTGGTGCGGGCGGTACGCAGGGCTTCGGCGGCACTACGCTGGTGTGCCTCGGCCTCTTGGGCACTCCGGCTGGCCTCGGTAAAGGCTGTGCTGGCCGCACGGCGTTCGGTCTCGGCTTGTTCAAGCGTCTGTCCGGCCTGTTCACAGGCGGTTGTCGCGTGTGTGCTCTGGGTTTGCAGGCTGTCCAGCAGGTCCGGGCTGACAAGGGCCGCAAGGGCCTCGGCATGGCGTTTTTCTGCTGTGTGCAGGTCGGCCTGCAAGGAGTTCAGGCGTTGGCGGGCCTGTTGCAGGGCTTTTTGCTGCTCGTCCTGAGCAGATTGGGCTGCCTGAGCATTGTTCTGGGCAATGGGCAGATCAATTGTGCATTGGGCGTAAAGGCGCTCGGCTTCATCCTGTGCGGCTTTTGCTGCCTGCTGGGCCAGTCCGGCCTGCTCGGCTGTATCCTGTGCCGCTGCCAATGCCTGCTCAGAGGGGAGTTGTGCCTCCAGAGCCACCAGTTCGGCTTCAATAGTCTTGAGGGCCTGTGCCACCCGGTCGTGCCGTGTGCGGGCGTTGGTCAGGTTTTCTTCGGCCCGTTCCTTGCCAGCATGTGCGGCGTTCAGTTCCGCTGTCAGGCTGGCAAGGGCCTGTTCGGTTTGGGTCTGCTGGGCACTCAGGTCCACCAGTTGCTGCTCCGCGTCCGCTGTGCGGGTCGGGAGCGAGGCTTGGGCTGCCAGCACGTCTGCTGTTTCTGCCTGTAGGCGTTCGAGCGTGCTGAGCACATCGTGCAGGCGGGTCTGGGCGGCCTGTGCATCAGCTTCGTGCTGGTGCAGCAGTTCGGCTGCGGCCTGCGCTTGCGCTGCAGCGCGCTCTTCTTCCTTGACCACACCTTCGGCCAGCACGCGGCACCGCTCCAGTGCTGTGCGGGCGGCATCGGCTTTTTCGCGCAGGGCGGGTAGGGCTTTGGTGGCCTCAAATTCGGCTAAAACGGCGGTTTCGGCAGCGTCTTCGTGCGTGCTCAGGCTTGAGCGGGCCTGCGAGGCAAGTGTGGCTGCGCGTTCCACGGCCAGTCTGGCCCGTGCATGCAAGACGGCCAGCAGTTCGGTTTCGGCCTCGCGCAATGCTGCCGAAATCTCGCGGTAGCGCGTTGCCTCGCGCGATTGTTCGGCAAGCCCGCTCAGGCGTTCGGTCAGTTGTACGCGCCGGTCTTCGGCCCGTGTCAGGTTGCTTTCGGTTGCGCGGAGTTTAATCTCGGCTTCATGCCTGCGGGCGTGAAGGCCGGTAATGCCTGCGGCCTCTTCCAGAATACTCCGCCGCTCTTCGGGCCTTGCCCCGACCAGCATGGCCACCCGGCCCTGACTGACCATGGCCGAGGAGCGTGCGCCAGACGCCAGATCGGCAAACAGGGTCTGTACGTCGCGCGCACGCACGGGGCGGCCGTTAATGCGGTAGTCGCTCCCCGACCCGCGCTCGGCCCTGCGGGTAATCTGGAGTTCGTCCAGATCGGCAAAGGCTGCGGGGCCAAAGCCCTTGGTGCCTTCGAGTGTAACGGTGACTTCCGCCAAGGACCGGGCCGGACGCCCGGCAGTGCCCGCAAAAATGAGGTCATCCATTTCGCCCCCACGCAGGGAGCGGGCGGAGGATTCGCCCATAACCCAGCGCAGTGCTTCCACCACGTTGGATTTGCCACACCCGTTAGGGCCAACAACGCCGGTCAGTCCGGGAAGTAGCTCCACGGTTATGGGATCGGCAAAGCTTTTGAACCCCACAATGCGGAGGCGAACAAAACGAACCGTCATACAGATCTGTGTTTTTCTGGTCGGGAGGGCTGACTGTTAAAAAACAGTCAGCTTGCCTTGGTCATGTATTTAACAAAGTCATCGTAGGAGAGGGCGCTGGACACCTGCTCCTTGTTGTTGAAGCGGAAGGTGGGCGTGGACTCTATGTTGTATTTGTCCTGCGCTTCGCTCTGCTCGGTCATGATGAACTGGAGCAGCTTCTGGTCCGTTACCGCTTTTTCAAACGTTTCGGCGGGCATACCGGCAAAGGCTGCCATTTTTTGCAGCTCGGCCTTGTGGTCAGCCTCGTTATTATAGGCCCAGCGGTCCAGACTGGACAGCACGGCAGAGCAGAACGGCTCGTACCGTTCCTCAGGCAGGGTGCGGGCAACCATGGCGGCAAGGGTTGCCAGCTGGTCGGTTGGGAAGTCATGGAAAACGTAGCGGATCTTGCCCGTATCAATCAGGTTTTTCTTGACCTGCGGGAAGGTCTCTTCCGCAAAATGCGCGCAATGGATGCAGGTCAGGGAAAACCATTCCTCCACCACAACCTTGGCGTTCGGGTTGCCCAGTACGCGCGGCGTAAAGCGCGTATCGGGGGCATCGGCTGCGAATGCTGCATGCTGGAGCGTGCCTGCGGTGAATGCAGCACCCGTAGCGACAAGAAAAGAACGACGTGTCAAGGACATGAGAACCAAGCCTTCCCGATCAATGGACCATAATTCTGGAAAACAGGGATGGCGGCAGAAAGAACCGCCGTCAACCTGTTGTTGAGGACTGACCTGCCAGTGCTGGTGGGTTGGGAGCATTTTCCCCATCGCCCAGCAGCCTGCGGACCCGAACGCGGCGGATATGTCGTGCGTCCGCGTCCAGCACCCTAAATAGGTAGCCGTTCTCGTGCGTCAGCACTTCTCCGCGTGTGGGCACGTGCCCGGCCATGCGGAAGACAAGGCCGCCAATGGTTTCAATTTCCGCCTCTTTTTCGCTGTCGGTCAGAATCGGGCCGATCTTTTGCTCGAATTCTTCCACCGGGCAGCGTGCGTCCACGTCAAACGAGCCATCGGGGCGTGGGGTAATCAGCACGGCCTCGGGTTCGTCATGCTCGTCGGAGATGTCGCCCACAATGGTTTCAATCAGGTCTTCAATGGTAACCAGACCGTCAATGCCGCCATATTCGTCTATGACCAGAGCAAGGTGCATGTGCCGCTGGCGCATTTGCAAAAGCAGGTCCAGCACGGGAATTTGCGGGGCAATAAACAAAGGCTGGCGCAGCAGGGGTTCAAGATTGAACGCCTCGCTGGTGCCGACATAGGCGATCAGGTCCTTAACGTGGATCATGCCGACAATGTCATCAAGCTGGTCGCGGTAGACGGGCATGCGCGAGTGGTTTTCGCGCCGCATCATGGCCAGTGCCTCGTCCAGACTGATAGAGACCGGCATGGCCACAATATCGGCCCGTGGCACCATAACGTCATCGGCTGAGATGTTGCGTAGCCGCAGGATATTGGCAATGAGTGCGCGTTCCTGCCGGTCCAGTTCGGGCTTTTCGCCGTCTGGTGCGGTTTCATCCCCCGCTTCGGCGGCCTGCTGCACAAGGGCTGCAATGGAGTTGCGTAACCCGCCGGTGGGTTTTTTACGCTGAAAAAAAGAAAACAGGCCGCGTCCGGAAGGGTCCGCCCGTTCGGCTGACGTCTCGTGTTCACTCATGACCGGGTCTTCCACGGGTTAGGTACCTGCATGCGTGAAAGCAGGCGGGATTCCAGCATTTCCATTTCCCGTGCTTCACCGGGGTGGTGGTGGTCATAGCCTGCCAGATGCAGGCTGCCATGCACGACCAGATGCGCCAGATGGTGGCGAACCGGACGGCCAGCCTTGCTGGCTTCGCGCACAACCGTTTCCAGCGCCAGAATAATATCTCCCCCACCATAACCCGGCGGGGGTTCAAAGGTCAGCACATTGGTGGGTTTGTGCTTGCCCCGGTGGCGGCCGTTAAGCCTGCGCACCTCCCTGTCGGTGGCCAGAACCACGCTGCTAGGGGCCAGACCGTACTGCGCGCAGGCCGCCAGAGCGCGGCGCACGGTCTGTTCGGGTGCTGGCACGTGGGAGCGCCAGCGTGCGTCCCGGATTAATATTTCCGGGACGCCGTGCATCAGCGCGTCATGAAAACCTTCCGGATACGGGTCGGTATCCACAGGGTCGGCCACCTCTTGCGTCAAGACGGGGCCAAGGCTACTTCGCGGTTCCATTGTTCTCCTGACGGCCCTTGTGGCGGAAATGCCCTTTTTTATCAGCCGTCGTTATTTTGGCATCATAAGCTTCAATAATGCGCGCGACCAGCTTGTGTCGCACAACATCTGCTGCCTCAAAACGGGAAATGGTAATTCCCTTCACGTTTTCAAGCGTGTCCACTGCGTCCTGCAGGCCCGATGGCGTGTCGTGCGGCAGGTCGATCTGGGTCAGGTCGCCCGTGACAACCATGCGCGAACCCGGACCAAGGCGGGTCAGGAACATTTTCATCTGCGCGATGGTGGTGTTCTGGGCTTCGTCCAGAATAACAAATGCGTGTGAGAGTGTGCGCCCACGCATGAAGGCAAGGGGGGCGACCTCAATTTCGCCCGCACTCATGCGGCGCATGACCTGATCACCGGGGAGCATGTCGTGCAGGGCGTCGTAGAGCGGGCGCAGGTAGGGGTCTATCTTGTCCTTCATGTCTCCGGGCAAAAAGCCGAGCCGCTCACCCGCTTCAACCGCAGGGCGGGAGAGGATGATCCGGTCAATGGAGCCTGCAAGTAAAAGGGAGACTGCCTGCGCCACGGCAAGGTACGTTTTGCCCGTGCCTGCCGGGCCAATGCCAAACACCAGTTCCTTACTGGCGAGGGCGCGCATGTAGGTGGCCTGTCCGGGCGAGCGCGGCTCTATGTTGCCCTGGCGCAGCCGGATAATGGGCAGTGTGGGGTCCTGGTTGGCAATGGGGGTTGCCGGAGCAACAGACAGGGGGAGGGTGGGTCTGCTTT
>JBDNSL010000084.1:0-10306 GCA_047719095.1 Acetobacter sp. | reverse complement strand
TACCGCTTTGAACACACGCCGCACCCGGTTGAGTTCGAAATGTACTACTCCGTCTGATCACTCAGCCCTTAGGGGCTGTAGCGGTGGATGATTAAAGACGCGGCCCTTCCATGAGGGGCCGCGTTTTTTTTATGAGCTGAAAACTTATTCGTTTTATAATTATAACATGATACATTTGTTTGAAAATAACATTGATTGCCATTAAATGACCATTCCAACACAACAGAATGGCGTTCTGTAACACCTAAGGAGAGTGCCGGTCATGCAAGGCGACCGTTCCCGTAGTCTGTCAAAAATCACGGCGCTGGTCTGTGCTGTGCTTGGTTTGGGTCTGGTTGGGGGCGGTGGCTGGCTGGCCGCGCTGGGTGGCTCCGGGTTCTATCTGCTGTGCGGTCTGGGGCTTGTCGGCACGGGGGTGCTGCTATGGCGGCAACGGCGCGAGGCCCTGTGGCTTTACGCGGCCGTGGCGGCTGGCACGTTGGTCTGGTCCGTGCTTGAGGCCGGGTTTGACTTCTGGGCGCTGGCTCCACGGGGGGATGTTGTGTTGCCGCTGGGGGTGTGGCTGCTCCTGCCTTTTGTTGGCGGTGTGGTGCGCCCTGTATCGTTTTGGAACCGTGTTCCCCTGCTGGCGGTCATTCTGGCGGGTGTTGGGGTCTATGGTTACGCATTAACGCAGGACCCGCAGGATACGGCTGGCGTGCTGCCGCGCGCGCAGGTTGCCTATGCTGGTATGCAACTCCCCGGAGATGCGGCTGCCGTGCCCGCGCAGGACTGGCCCGCTTACGGCCGCACCCAGGCGGGGGACCGCTACTCGCCATTAAACCAGATTACAACGGGCAATGTTGGGCAGCTCAAAGTGGCGTGGACGTTTAGAACCCACGACCTGCGTGGGCCAGATGATCCGGCGGAAACCACGGATGAGGCAACCCCGATCAAGGTTGGCAACACGCTGTATGTGTGTTCTCCCCACCAGATTGTCTTCGCGCTGGATGCGGCCACCGGCAGGCAGATCTGGCGGTTTGACCCCAAGCTGCTGGTCAACCCCACTTTTCAGCACCTCACCTGTCGTGGTGTTTCGTACGCGGCCACGCCAGCGTTGGCCCCGGCACCCGTGGCGGCTGATGGTGGGCAGAGCGGGCCAGTTGCGGCGCAGCCCTGTGATGAGCGTATTTTTCTGCCCACCAATGACGGGCGGCTGGTCGCACTGGACGCCCGCACGGGGCTGACGTGCCCGGCATTTGGCAATGGGGGTGTTGTGGACCTGACCGAGGGCATGCCCATGCGTGTTCTGGGGTTTTATGAGCCAACGTCCCCCCCGGTTATTACGGACAGGCTGGTCATTATTTCTGGCGCAGTGACAGACAATTACTCCACGCATGAACCCTCTGGGGTTACGCGGGCGTATGACCTGTACAGCGGCAAGCTGGTCTGGGCGTTTGATCCGGGAAATCCGGACCCGAACGCTCTGCCGTCTGCGACCCACCAGTACACCCCCAATTCGCCCAATTCATGGATTGTCTCTGCCTATGACGCCAAACTGGGGCTGATCTACATTCCCACAGGTGTGGCCACGCCGGATATATGGGGGGGGAAGCGCACGGAAATACAGGAGCGTTACGCATCGGGTATTCTGGCGCTGGACGCAGCGACCGGGCACAAGGTCTGGTTTTACCAGACTGTCCATCATGACCTGTGGGACATGGACGTGCCCGCCCAGCCCAGCCTGATCGACTTTACGCAAGCAGATGGCACGGTGGTGCCTGCACTGTATGCTCCGGCCAAAACCGGCAATATTTTTGTGCTCGACCGCCGGAACGGGCAGCTTTTGGTGCCTGCTCCCGAGCAGGCCGTGCCGCAGGGTGCCGCTGCGGGAGACCACGTCTCCCCCACGCAGCCGTTTTCGCAACTGACCTTCCGCCCCAAAAACACCCTGACAGACCGGGATATGTGGGGGGCAACCATGCTGGACCAGCTGGTCTGCCGGATCATGTTCAAAAAACTGCGTTACGAAGGGCCATTTACCCCGCCTTCCGTGCAGGGCACGCTGGTTTTCCCCGGTAATCTGGGCATGTTTGAATGGGGTGGTCTGGCGGTGGACCCGGTGCGGCAGGTGGCGTTTGCCAACCCCATAGCCATTCCCTTTGTTTCCCGCCTTGTGCCGCGGCCTACGGAAAATCAGGTCGTGCCGCCAAGCACGCATGACCCCGCAACTGCTGGGGGAGAAAACGGGTTGCAGCCCCAGTATGGCACGCCTTTTGGCGTGGAGCTTAACCCGTTCCTCTCCCCCCTTGGTATTCCGTGCAAACAGCCGGGGTGGGGGTATGTGGCGGGGGTGGACCTTAAGACCAACACCATTGTCTGGCAGCACCGTAATGGAACAACGCGTGATAGTTCCCCGCTGCCACTGGGCTTTCGGGTTGGCATTCCCTCTCTTGGTGGGCCAATTATTACCGCAGGGGGGGTAGCATTCCTGACGTCGACTGCGGATTATTACATCCGTGCCTATGACGTAACGACCGGCAAGGTCCTGTGGCAGGACCGCCTGCTGGCGGGGGGGCAGTCTACCCCCATGACGTACGAGGCCAATGCGCGCCAGTATGTTGTGACGGTTGATGGCGGGCATGGCTCCTTTGGCACCAAGGAAGGGGATTACATAGTGGCCTATGCCTTACCCGAGGCCACCCACTAAATAATGGGTGTGGGGAAGATGGGCAGGTCTTGCAGTTCCATGTGGGATCGGTGATCGTGCATGGAATGTGGAACGAACCTTATCTGGAGACATGCTGCCGCTCCGCCCTACACAGGCTCTTCCTTGCTGGCCCGGCTGGGCGGCCGGGTGGTTTAAAGGATGATCCATGCCTTGCACGCCTTGAGGGCATGGCACTGGTTGAGCGCAACCCTGAGGGACGGTTTGTAGCGACAGACGCAGGTCTGGCCCGCCATGCGCAGGATGTGCTGGGGCACAAACGCGGGTTGGCCCCGTGCGCTACACCCCCGGCATGATCGCACAAGCCCAAACGATCTGGCATATTCTGGACATGCTGGCGCGCGAGCGTGGGTTTACGCCCTCGGCCCTTGCGCGGGCAGCGGGGCTTGATGCAACGGCACTCAACCCTTCGCGTCGGGTAGTGGCGGGTGGGGCCATGCGCTGGCCATCCTTGCCAACCCTGTTGCGTGTGCTGGACGTATTGCAGGTGCCTCTGGCTGCCTTTGCCCGGTATGTTGCGGGTGAGGGCATAAATAATGCTGTCTTGGATGAGGGGGGGAGTGCGCTGCGCGCTCTCCCCTATTCCATGCTGGGGCAGGAGGGGGTGTTTGACCAGCACGGCCTGCCCTGTGGCCCGGTATGGGAAAAGGAGGCCGCCCCCGGCCAGTGGGGGGGCGAACCCGACGCCTATGTTGTCAGGGTGGATACCGATGGCATGGAACCGGTGGTGCGCGAGGGTGGGTCGGTTATTGTGGCCCCATCGCTCCCCCTGCGTGAAGGGGATAGGGTGCTGGTGCATGGTCCGGCCCGGGAGCCAGTTATGGGCGTATTGATGGAAGTGGAGGGGGCGAGGCTGGCTGTCTGTTCCTTTAGGGGGGCACAGGTGCATCTGCCCCCCATGCGCGAGGGAGCGGCATGGTTACACAGGATTGTCATGATGACGGTTTAGGGAAAATCATTTTTAAAAAGCAACAGAGTGTTTTCTTTTTAAAAAGAATGTTTTGAATAATGTTACAAAATACCACGGCCTAATCGCGTATGCTGGGTTAGGTTTGGGTGTGTTGAAGTGATTTTTTTTCAAACTATATTGTTTTTCAGGCTGTTAGGTAATGGGGCGTGCGTTTGATGATGGTTGTAAGCTGCATTCTTGGCCAGCATAACCTTTGGCTGGTCTTTGTGGCCGCCTTGTTGTGTCTTTGTGGTTCGGGAGTTGTTGCATCCCTGTTCCGGCATGCGCTTCGGGCTAAAAACAACCAGTGGTATGCGTGGCTTTTTTTAACTGCTCTTTCCAGCGGCGTGGCAATCTGGTGTACGCATTTTGTTGCCATGCTGGGATATGCCGCAGGCATGGCCGCCCGGTTTGACCCGCTACTGACCAGTCTCTCCCTGTTGATTGCGGTGTTTGGCAGCACCATCGGGTTTATGCTGGCAACGTGCCGCTTTGCCCGTTTTCTGCCAGAGATCGGCGGCGTTATTGTCGGGCTGGCCATTGTGGCCATGCATTACACCGGCATGCTGGCCTACCGGGTGCAGGGGCACACAACATGGAATGTGACCTGCCTTGTACTTTCGGTGCTGGCGGGGGTGGTGTTGTGTGTGCTGGCCGTGCGGGCCGGAGTGCGGCCGGGGCGGCACGCGGTTGGCTATATGGCGGGTGTGCTGGCACTGGCTGTTCTGAGCGTCCATTTTATTGGCATGGCGGCATACCACGTGCAGGTGGCACCACAGATTGCTCAAGGGGCAACCAGCTCTGATGAGTCCATGGTGCTGGCCGGAGCCATTACCATTATGTCCTTCCTGATTATTGGCGGCGGTCTGGTCAGCGGCATGATTGATGACAGCTCACGCGCGGAGTCGATTGAAAAACTGCGGCGCATGGCCCTGAACGACACACTGACCGGCCTTCCCAACCGCCTGAACTTTCACCAGCGTCTGGATATGGAGTTGGACTGGGCGCGTGAGAATAATGGCAGGCTGGCCCTGATCGGGATTGATCTGAACCGGTTTAAGGAAATTAACGACCTGCGTGGCCACAGGGCGGGGGACGAGGTCCTGCGTATTCTGGGGCGGCGGCTGCGCGGCTTGTTGCAAGACAACAGCGGCGAATTCATTGCCCGCACGGGGGGGGATGAATTTCTGGCCCTGTGCCGTATTGGCTCGGCGGAGCAGATCAAGGCTTTTTTGCACAGGCTGGAGGATGTTCTGTTCAAACCCATCCGGTTTGAAGAGTCAGAGGTCCTGCCCGGAGCCAGTCTGGGTGTGGCCATCTGGCCCGATCACGCAGGGGACAAGGAAACCCTGATCAACAATGCCGATCTGGCCATGTATCGCGCCAAGGCCGATCCGGGCAGGCGGCCATGTTTTTATGAACCCGCGATGGATGAAAAAGTGCGCACCCGGCGCAAGCTCTCGGCCGACCTGCGTGATGCGGTCCGGGCTGGGCAGTTGAGCATCTGCTATCAGGTGCAAAGGGTGATCGCCACGGGGGAAATCCGGGGGTACGAGGCACTGGTGCGCTGGCAGCATCCAACGCAGGGCACCATTATGCCAGACGACTTTATCCCTCTGGCAGAAGAGAGCGACCTTATCCTGCAAATAGGGGAATGGGTTCTGCGCTGCGTGTGCGCGCAGGCCGTGCAGTGGCACCAGCCCTACAAGGTTGCGGTCAATCTATCTGGCATGCAGTTTGTCCATACTGATATCGCCCGGATTGTGGCCAATGTTCTGGAAGAAACGGGCCTGCCGCCAGCACGGCTGGAACTGGAGCTGACAGAATCGACCATCATCGCCGATCAGGCCCGCGCCCTTCAGGTGCTGCGCCAGATCAAGGATATGGGGGTCGGGGTGGCGCTGGATGATTTTGGCACGGGCTACTCCTCGCTGGACACGCTGCGCCGTTTTCCCTTTGACCGCATAAAAATCGATCGGTCCTTTTTTGGTGCTTCGCAAACCAGCCATCACACGCAGGCCGTCGTGCGCGCCGTGCTGGCACTGGGCAAGGCGTTTGATATTCCGGTCATGGCGGAGGGGATTGAGACAGCAGACCAGTTGAGCATGCTCAACGCCGCTGGATGTGATGAGGCGCAGGGCTTTTTGCTGGGGCGCCCCATACCGCTGGCCGATATTGTAAAAGAGGGTCAGATCACCCTCAATACCGCACTTTAGGCGGGTGTGTTTTGCCCCAGCTTCAAGGGGTGCTGGCAGGGCAGGGCACCCGTGCGTGAAAAAAGTATACGAAAGTGGTGCCCGAAGCAGAGGAACAGGCTGACTTTTCCGTTGATTTACCGTAAAGGGGCAGCATGACCGATGTACCCCTTTCGCTCATCCGCAATTTTTCCATCATCGCCCATATCGATCATGGAAAGTCCACTCTGGCCGACCGCCTGATTCAGGCGTGTGGAGCCCTGACTGCCCGTGAGATGACCAATCAGGTTCTTGATAACATGGATCTGGAGCGGGAGCGTGGCATTACCATTAAAGCGCAGACCGTCCGGCTCACCTATCCTGCCAAGGATGGCAAGACCTACGTCCTCAATCTGATGGACACCCCCGGACACGTTGACTTCGCCTACGAGGTCAGCCGTTCGCTTGCCGCGTGCGAAGGCTCGCTTCTGGTGGTGGACGCATCCCAGGGGGTGGAAGCCCAGACTCTGGCCAACGTGTATCAGGCCATAGACGCCAACCACGATATTGTGCCCGTACTCAACAAGGTGGATCTGCCCGCAGCCGAACCCGAGCGCGTAAAGGCGCAGATCGAGGAGGTCATTGGCATTCCTGCCGATGATGCGGTCGAAATTTCAGCCAAAACCGGGCTGAATATCGAAGGTGTGCTGGAAGCAGTTGTCACCCGCCTTCCCCCTCCTACAGGGGATGCGGAAAAGCCGTTGCAGGCCATGCTGGTGGATAGCTGGTATGACTCCTACCTTGGTGTAATCGTGCTTGTCCGTATCAAGGAAGGCCGACTGAAGCGGGGCATGAAGGTCCGCATGATGTCCTCCGGTGCTGTGCATCAGGTCGATCAGGTGGGTGTGTTCTCTCCGCGTATGACCGCGGTGGAAAGCCTTGGTCCGGGCGAGATGGGGTTCATTAACGCCGCTATCAAAACTGTTGCGGACTGCAATGTGGGCGACACCATTACCGATGACCGCCGCCCAGCCACAACACCGCTGCCGGGCTTTAAGCCCTCCATTCCGGTTGTGTGGTGTGGTCTTTACCCCATTGTCTCCGATGATTTTGAAAAACTGCGTGACAGCCTTGCCAAGCTGCGCCTGAACGATGCGTCGTTCCACTATGAGGCAGAAACATCGGCCGCTTTGGGCTTTGGGTTCCGCTGTGGTTTTCTGGGGCTGCTGCATCTGGAAATCATTCAGGAACGTCTTTCCCGCGAGTTCGATCTGGACCTGATCGCAACAGCCCCGTCTGTTGTGTATAAAATCTATCGCACCAATGGGGAGATGGAAGAACTCCATAACCCGGCCGACATGCCCGATGGCTCCCTGATTGAAAAAATCGAGGAACCATGGATCAAGGCCAACATTATGGTACCGGACGAATATCTGGGCGCGGTGCTGACCCTGTGCACAGAGCGCCGTGGCGTGCAGATTGACCTGACCTATGTTGGTAACCGGGCCATGGCGGTCTATCGCCTGCCGTTGAACGAAGTGGTGTTTGACTTCTACGACCGGCTCAAGTCGCTCACACGGGGTTACGCCAGCTTTGACTACCAGATGGATGGGTACGAGGAGAGCGATCTTGTCCGTATTTCCATTCTGGTCAATCAGGAGCCGGTGGATGCATTGTGCTTTATCGCACACCGCTCCGCGGCTGAGACGCGTGGCCGCTCCATTTGTGCCCGCCTCAAGGACCTGATCCCGCGCCAGCTGTTCAAAATCGCCATTCAGGCGGCTATTGGCAGCCGTGTTATCGCGCGTGAGACCATAGGTGCGCTGTCCAAGGATGTGACCGCCAAATGTTATGGTGGTGACATCTCGCGTAAGCGTAAGCTGCTGGAAAAGCAGAAAGAAGGTAAAAAGCGTATGCGGCAGTTCGGCAAGGTGGAAATTCCACAAAGCGCCTTCCTTGCCGCGCTCAAGATGGAACACTAGGTATTCAACACCGGCTTCTGCCTGAATGTGGCCGGGATACCCCCGGTCTGGCAGAGCCAGTGTAACCGGGGCTGACACGGTTTTTTGCCCGGCTTGTCCGGGTTGGAGAATACAGCGGGTTTATGAACAGCACAGCGCCCCTTACTGTTGGTGAGCATCCGCATGTCAGTTTCCCCGAAGGGGTGGAACTGGACTGCGGGGTTACCCTTGCTCCTGTTGATATTGCGTATTGTACGTCTGGTCGGCTCTCCCCCCAGAAAGACAATGCCATTCTGATCTGCCATGCCTTTACGGGCGACCAGTACGTGGCACAGACGCACCCGCTTACAGGCAAGCCGGGCTGGTGGGAGCGTATGGTTGGCCCCGGAAAGCCGATCGATACAAACCGCTTTTTTGTTATCTGCTCCAATGTTCTGGGTGGCTGCATGGGCAGCACAGGCCCCCGTTCCGTACGGACCGACGGGCAGGGTGCCCCGCACGAGCTATGGGGCACCGCGTTCCCCCCCATTACCATCCGCGATATGGTGCGTGCCCAGCACAAGCTGGTGCGCAGTCTGGGCATAGAGCGGCTTTTTGCCGTTGTCGGCGGGTCCATGGGCGGGATGCAGGTGCTTGAATGGGCCGTGACCTACCCGCAGATGATGCTTGCAGTCATGCCCATTGCCACGGCTCCGTTCCACTCCGCCCAGAACATTGCTTTTAACGAGGTCGGGCGTCAGGCCATTATAGCCGACCCCGACTGGCGTGGCGGACGATACTGGGAGGCAGGGGTCGTGCCTGCACGCGGGTTGGCCGTAGCCCGCATGATGGCGCATATTACCTACCTGTCCGAAGAGGCACTTACCCGCAAGTTCGGGCGGCGTATGCGCCGTGGCCCCGCAGGCGGGCAGGGGCCGGAGGGGCCTGTTTCCACCTTTGGTGATATTTTTGAGGTGGAATCCTACCTGCGCTATCAGGGGTCCAGCTTTGTCCAGCGTTTTGATGCCAACTCCTACCTGAGCATCACCCGGGCCATGGACTGGTTCGATATTGCCGCTGACCATGATGGGGAACTGACCTCCGCCTTCGCAGGGACTGCGGTGCGGTTCTGTGTTGTCTCGTTTTCCTCGGACTGGCTTTTTCCCACCTCGGCAGCACGCACCCTTGCACGGGCGCTGAACAGGGCTGCGGCCAATGTCTCCTTCGTGGAGATTGAAACAGATAAAGGTCATGACGCCTTTTTGCTCGAAGAGCCAGATTTTGACCGGACCGTGCGTGGCTTTCTGTGCGGCGTTGCCGAACATGCGGGACTATCCTGATGCGTCTTGACCAGCGCCTGATAGCCGACATGATTGAACCGCGGACCAGTGTGCTCGATATCGGCAGTGGGGATGGCACCCTGATCGGGCATTTATACCGCGAGCGTGGGTGCGATGCCCGTGGCATTGAGCTCAACATGGAACTGGTAACACGCTCTGTTGCTCACGGTCTGCCCGTGGTGCACGGGGATGCGGACCACGATCTGGCCTATTACCCCGATCATTCGTTTGATTACGTGGTGCTCCAGCGTACCTTGCAGGCGGTTGAACGCCCAAGGGAGGTGCTGCGGCAGATGTTGCGTATAGGGCGGTATGCCATTGTTTCCTTCCCCAACTTCGGGCACTGGCAGCTTCGGTTGCGCCTGTTGCTGGGTGGGTGCATGCCCATGACCGCCGTGTGGCACACACCGTGGTATGAGACACCCAATATCCACCCCTGTACGATTCGGGATTTTCTCGAACTCTGTCGTAAGGATGGATATATCGTCGAAAAATGGATGGCTGTGGACGAAGATGGCGAGCGCGCACCATGGCGGCGGTCCATCCGTCTGGCCAATCTGTTTGGTGAGCAGGCTCTGTTTTTGCTCCGCAGGCGTTAAAACGCAGGCGGTCAGGTGTTGTGCAAACGCCTTGATTTATGGGCGATTATTAACAGAGAGCTAAAAAATTAGTTAGAATTCAAGGGTGTTTTGTCCGCGTCCAAAGAGGGGTGCGAAAAGGTGCCATGTGCAAAAATATATTAAAAATACTAGTTATATGATAAGAAAGCTGTATATATCAGCTGTCTGATGATCGTGATTTGCAGATGTTGTAACAGTTCTGCGAGCTGCTTATTTTCGGACCAATATGGTACGGAACCCTTGCGGGGCGCTCAGACTGCTTTTATATAATTCTTCCAAGACAGTGTGTGCGGGATGCATGATTCCGAAAATTTCTTATTCTGTCTGTAATGTAATAAAATTCATGCTGACCTGTCCGTCCAGTCTGGCTTAGAGACGGTTCTGCTCTGTCATCAACATAGGTTTGGTAGTGCGTGACTGAAAATAAGGTGGATGTGACTCGTTTTCAGGTGCATGGAGAGGTTGCCCCTAAATGACTACTTTTTCGGATCTGAAACTAGCTGCACCTCTGTTGCAGGCGCTGACGGATCAAGGGTACGAAATACCTACTCCCATTCAGGCGGGTTCCATTCCGCA
>JBDNSL010000083.1:0-10436 GCA_047719095.1 Acetobacter sp. | reverse complement strand
TTCCATACGCACACATCCTTCCAAAACCATGAAAGCCCGGTTTAAAACACGCCAGTTTGACACTGAAAAAGCTTGCACTCCGAGGAGACAATAAAATTATGCCTGCATGCGGAATGGGGACGCCAGAAAAACAGCATCAATCCCTTTATGAATTTCCTCCTCTGTCAGAATTTTTTCATCCAACAGAACCTGCGTAACAGTTTGACCCGACTGCAAAGCCTGCTTTGCAATACGGGAGCATATCTCATACCCAAGTGTAGGCAAAAAACCTGTTAAAACTCCAGTACTATTCGTTATATTTCGAAAACAATTTTCCTTATTAACCTTAATACCAACAATACATTTATGGTTCAAAATCTGTACAGAATTATTAAGATAATCCAGTGCATTAAACAGACAATGGCTCATTGCGGGCTCAAATGCATTTAATTGCAACTGCCCTCCCTCGGCACACATGGTCACGGTCGTATCGTACCCGGCAATCATATAGGCAACCTGATTAACCATTTCCGGAATAACAGGATTAACCTTTCCTGGCATAATAGATGAACCCGCCTGCATCGGGGGCAATGATATCTCACCCAAACCTGCCCGCGGACCACTGGAAAGCAACCTAAGATCATTACAGATTTTGGAAAGTTTAAGTGCAATATTTTTGAGCAATCCCGAACAGGCAACAAATGGCCCAACGTCAGATGTGGAAGCAACCAGATTTTCTGACACGTTAATTGAAAATCCACACAAACCAGAAAGAGTATGGCAGACCATTTTGCCATAGCGCTGGTCGCAATTAATACCTGTTCCGATAGCAGTTCCACCAATATTAACACTGGAAAGTTCTACTATCTGTTCATCAATTTTATTGAAAAATGGCTCAAGTATTTTAAAAAATGCGGAAAACCCCTGACCCAAGGTCATAGGGACAGCATCCTGCAACTGTGTTCTGCCAATTTTCAGAATAGATTGAAATTCATCCGCTTTAGCCGAAAGACCGTCAACCAGATCAGCAAGCGCGCGCTTAAAATCTAACAATAAAAAGCAGAGTGCTATTTTTATAGATGAAGGATAAATATCGTTTGTAGATTGAGACATATTCACATCATCATTAGGATGAAGATGCATATACTCTCCATTTTTGTATCCTGCCAATGTTAGGCCGACATTGGCAATCACTTCATTAACATTCATGTTCGCAGAGGTTCCTGCCCCCCCTTGCAAGGTATCCACATTAAAATCGTTTTGATACTGATCAAAATTATCAAGGATATTTTTGCAGGCTTTTTCAATCCAGACCGCTTTTTCTCCAGAAAGAAACCCCAGCGCCGCATTTGTTTGCGCTGCACTCATTTTAACCAGCAGAAATGCCCGTATAAACGCGGGATAACGGCCAATTCCAATTCCCGTAATAGGAAAATTATCTAACGCACGCTGGGTATGCACTCCCCAATTAGCACCATATGGCACATGGCACGCACCGAGACTGTCATGCTCAAGACGCTGCAAAGGATACTGCTGGTTAGTAGGGTCGTTACAAAACGGCATGACAATGATCTTTTACAAATACAGATTGGCAGCAGGTCATGCCGGGATCAAAAATTGAATCCCGGCACACTTACAAAATTAGAAAAACATCAATACTTTAAAAGTTGATCGATGTTTTTACGTAATACATCCCACCGTTAAACCCGTATGGGGAGTAAGATGCATATTTAGGCAAACCCTGCTGTGTATTCGCCAGAGCAGCGGGAACGCGGGTCGGATATTTATTACCCAGATTGTTAGCGCCAACCCCAACATTCCAGTGCGGTGTAATTTTGTAATTGACTTCCATATTCGTGATAAAACCCGCATTTTGCGTAAACGGTGCGCTAGTTGGAGACACCATATACACAATGGAACCGTAACGCATTTCCTGCACGAATACAGACCATTTACCAAGTTCCCAGTTCACGCTGATCTGCTCACGATTTTTAGGAGCAGAATGCAGAACCATCATTTTGGTATATTCATCAACACGCTGACTGTTCAGTTCTTTTTTGATCTCATTATCCGAGAAATTGATACCCATAGCAAAGCGGAATTTACCCAAATTTCTGGTGCGCAAAGTATAATCTGCGCTCAAATCACCACCAAAGGTCTGTGTGTTATACAAATTGCTATAATAGGTAAGGTAGCCACTGGATAGATTGGCGGCTGCCAGCAGCGCCTGCAACTCCGGTCCATATGAGTTCGTATTAATGGTAGCAGTACTCCCCATTCTACCATCAATGGAAATATAGTACAGATTTGCAGTCAGATGAAAATCATCCACGGGTGTTGCGTCAACACCGATAGAGTAACTGTGTGAGTACTCCCCAGACATTTTGCTCGCACCAAGGTATTTGGCAATATCACTACTGCCCGGAATTTGGTACGTCGTGTAATTCGCATAAGGGGCAGCATAAAAATAGGAGAGCGCACCCAAGGTAGGTGGACGGTAACCCGTATTGATGTTGGCACGAATGGCCCAACGCTTGTTAAAGTTATAGCGTGTACCAATAGACCCGGTTTCCACGGTAGCAACATTACTATAGCTGGCGACACGCCCGCCCAGTGTCCATTCCCATTTTTTGGTAATGTAAAAATCCAGATTAATGTTGCCTTCGTAAATATCACGGCTCTGGTGCGTCGCAGACATTGGCACGTTACCGGCGTGATCCGTTGCACCCGGTGGCATCCATGATGCGGGTTCGCCCGCTGTCATCTCGAATGTATCATGCCGATACTCGCCACCAAAACGCAAGTTAATCGGTTTTGGTGCCCAGCTTGGGTGGAATGAACGGGACCCACGCAGGCCCGCCGTCATTTCTGAGGAGATGGATGCACCATCATCAAACGATGTTTGCGTGCTATCTGGAAAAGCCATGTTTTCCGAATGTGTTGTGCTATAGTTCTGCTTGTCGCGCGCGTAGGTTAAATAGGCGTCCCAAGCAAAACCGAACTGGTGTGTTTTGATCCCATTATCGGTTTCAAAGTCATACTGATCCATACCAATGTATGGCTGATCGCCATTTGGGTACAGATTAGGGTTAACCAGCGCCGTGTTGGTAACAGGCCGGAAGGTTTCCGCCACATCGGACCGACGATGAGAAAAGGTTGAGGTGCTATAGAAATTGAAATCGCTTATCACCGGCACAGACATATTTTCGCTGATTGTTTCCAGCGTGGACTTGGGCGTGCCCAGACCACGCTGAACATCACGATCTGCCGTCTGATTCTGGCTACCATTAAAGAGCGTACCGTAAAAATCTCCGCCACGGCTTGTGGGCTGCTGGTGAGTAACCTGCGCGGCAAGATCCAGATAACCGCCACTATGGCCCAGAGCCATACCGTAATCAGCCGAGCCATCCAGACCCTGACCATCGCCTGCATAATAGCCACTATTTTTAAAGTTAACGCTTCCACCATGCGTATTGTGCTTGAGCACAATGTTCACAGCCCCCGCAATGGCATCCTGCCCATATAGGGCCGAGGCTCCTTCGGTTACCACCTCAATATGGTCAATTGCGGAAATGGGGATAAGCGAAATATCACTTGGCTCACTCCCCCAGTTTGTGCCCGAGTTGGCATTGAAGTTAGCACCAATATGCCGCCTGTGCCCGTTAACCAGAATAAGCGTGTCATCTGGTGATTGACCGCGCAGCTGCATGGTCTGCACAAAAGAGCTGGCCCCGCCCCCCGGCAATGCCGCCGTGGTAATGGCCGGGTTTGCCTGCGCCAGAGCCGCAAGCACACTTGTTTGACCGGTTTTAAGCAGTTCGGCACCCGTTACAACTGTAACCTGCGTGGTGCTATGGCGTGGAGTGGATGGCGTGAGCACCGAATTGCTGGAATGCCCCCCCACATCTATCGATTCCGCTGATGCCATAAGAGCCGCATTTTTGTTGCTGGCAACTTTTTTTGCCTTTGAAACAACAACAGCTTTTGCTGTCCCTTTGCCAGCCCCTGAGGAGACAGAGGCCGTATTGGCGGCAAAAACCAGCTTTGCCGGGACCAAAGCCCCAAAAGCAACACCTGCGACGAGAGAGAGTTGAAGTTTGGAAATTTTGGCCATCGCATCACCTTTAAAAGCCGGTCAGGCTCGTATCGTTTCTTTATCGTTATGATACGTTTGTGTGATGTTTTGGCGTCATACTGATTATTGATATCTCGCCTATCTATGATTTTTTATTTTTTATGCCTTGGAAAAACAAGCCTGTTATAAAGAGAAAAGTTCATGCCCTATGAACATGAACTTTTCTGGTTGTACCCCCCCCTAAACAGCGGACAAGACTCCCGATCCGTTATTACATCCGGATCGGCTGGCGAACAGTCATGAGCGATACACAGGCAGCCACAACAAGAGAAATGGCGCAGGCATACCATGCCGCATTAAAACTCCCTGTGTAAGAAACAATATATCCTGTTACAATGGGTGCTGTCAGGCCAATGGCATTACTGCATGTTAAGGTAACCCCTGTAACCGACCCTATTTTTCTCCCATCTTCGAGCATATCGGTCAGCATTGCCGTGTTGGCACCATTTGCAGCAATGAGGCAGCAAAGAGAAAGAGAGAGAATAATAAGAATGGAAATTTCACTATGGAAAAAAGGCAATGCTCCAATAACTGAGCTACCAATAATACAAAATGCGACAATATACCGTCTATGACTGGGGTTAGGATTGGTCTTGAAGACAGTTCTTTCCAAAATACGGCCCAGAAAAATAGCACCAAGAGCACCCATAACGTAACAACCTGCTGTGCCACTGCCAGAATGCAAAACATCTATATGCAAATCATGCATAAGATAAACCGGAACCCACGACATAAGCAGAAAGTTAAGAAAATTCTGTGTGCATTGCACGGTTAAAATTCCGCAGAATGTCCGTGATTTAAACAGAGAGAGCACCTGTGGGATGGAAATAGGCCGTGGCGCGGTTTTTTCTGCATGCACCTTATCACGGTAAATAAACCACCAGGCCATAGACCAGATAAAACCGATCATCCCCAAAAATATAAACTCGTATCGCCAGCCCACTTTTGTAATCAGGTATGCGCCAGCCAGTGTGCCACTGGCCAGACCAAGCTGCATGCCGGTCAGCAGAATGGTCATGACCGTGCCACGCTCCTTACTGTGCGCCCAGCCACGCACAATGGTGGCCCCAACGCCAAAAGTTGGTGCCTCGCCCACACCAAGCAACATACGTGTTGCAATAAACTGCGAAATATTCTGCGCCATTCCTCCCAGCAACATGGCACCAGACCAGACCGAGACAGCCAGAGTTCCGACCAGTCTGGCCCCCACAATATCCAGCATGATGGTTGATGGCAGATTAAGCAGAAAATAGGACCACAAAAAGCTTGAAGAGACCCACCCCATCTGCACGGAAGAAAGCGAAAACTCTCGCCCCAAGTCAGGAAGAGAGATAGACAATGCAGCTCGGTCACCATAGCTGATGACGTACATAAGAAAAATCATGGAAAAGAACACATAGCGCGATGTCTGTCGGCCATCTCCGCGCACGCCTGCAACCTTGTCGTTTGCAACAAAGGTTGGCAGGGAAACGGGTTGATTACTCTGGTCGTTATATGCTGACATTTTACAACACCTGTGTGCTATCTGCCGCATGGGGCAAAAAAGAATGTTCAACCGTGCGATGAACTGTTTTTTTGTTTTAAGGTGATTTTTTGAGATAATTTTTCATGTCTCAGCATCCAGATGCCGGAACCAATAATCAGAAAACCACCGATAAGCATGGCTGTTCCGGGGACTTCCCTAAAGCCGATCCACCCAATAAGTGCGGCCCATATCAGACCAGAATAGGTAAAGGGGCCTATGGCGGAGACCTGTGCCGATGCAAATGCCTCGGTCTGCAAAACCTGAGCAATTCCGGCAAACGCACCAATGGCGATTAAAGCCATTAGCTCGGACAAAGTGGGCTGCTGCCAGACAAAGGGTAGAGCGACCGCTGTGGCAAATGTCATAAGAATTGCCTGCCACATGGCGATGGTTGTGCTTTTTTCGGTGGTGGAAAGTTGCCTTATCTGCATGGTTGTCAAAGCACCCACCCCCCCTTGTGCAAGCGCTAAGCCATAAGCCCATGTTGGCACATGAATGGGGCCTGTATTCAGTAGTCCTTTGCCAGCGCCAACAATCACTACCCCCACAAACCCAATGGCTACGGCAATCCATCTTTGCAAAGATGGACGTTCATGCATGAAAGGAATGGAAAGAAGGATTAAAAATAAGGGCTGTGTATAAGAAAGAACCTGCTGCTCGGCCAAAGGCAGATGTGTTACGGCAACAACAGTCATAACCATACTGATAAGCCCGACAACCGAACGCACTACATGCCCTGAAAAATGCTGTGTTTTAAGGACAATACCCTTGCGCGATGCAATAATTACAACAAATGGCAGAGAAAAAAGGTTTCTGAAAAAAACAATTTCCAGAACAGACAATGAAGACCCCGTAAGCTTTTGCAAGGCATTGAGCAAAGCCGTGAACAGGGTTGCTAAAGAGAGCAGGTACGCGCCACGAACAAGGTTATGTTTCATCTTTGTGCCGCTCTCACTGGTTTCCCTAAAACTTTTCTTGCTGTTTTTGATCTTACCCCGAATATCATTCCGGAATCAAAATATTATAGTTTCAGTGACACACTTCAAGGCATCCCCGCATTAATTGCCCATCATTCAGGGCGTGTAATAACTCCACCTGCATCCTTGATCTGTGCTGCAATGGCACGTGCCAGCGCGTCAGATCCTGGGGTATCGCTATGGAGAAGAATAGAGCGTGATTCTATTTTTAATGGCGTTCCACTCTGCGTCATCACGCCACCATATTTAAGAAAATAGCTTATACGTTCTGCCATAAGATCTGGCGTGTGAATAACCGCACCGGGCTGTCCGCGCGGGACAAGATTACCATCTGCCTGATAGGCCCTGTCCGCCAGAAAAAGATTTCGTACCCGCAGGCCCGCTTTTTGGGCCGCTTTTTCTATCGGATGCCCAGGCATGGACAGCATGACAAGTTCCGGATCAATCTCCGCGATAACCCGCGCCAGACGATCAGCCAGTTCCTGATCACTATTAGCCATGGTGCCAAAGGCTGCATGATAACTCACATGCTCAACACGCACCCCATGCCGGGCAGCAATGCCCTTTAATGCACCAATCTGGTATGCCAGCATGGCTTCCATATCTTCCGCACTAACAGCCATACTCCGACGGCCAAACCCCATAAGGTCCGGCAAACCGGGGTGTGCGCCAATGGAAACCTGATGGTTTTTGGCCGCACGTACCATGCGGTCCATAATCAGATGGTCACCGGCATGGTAACCACAGGCTATGTTGGCAGACGAAATCAGTGCCATCAGTGCGTCATCATCCGCGATCTGCCACCGACCGAAGCCTTCACCGATATCGGCATTCAAATCTATTTTCATGGTTTTTTTCCGGTCTGACCGGCCCCTCTGCGGCTAAGGGATTTTCTGTAAAGTGCCAGGCCTTTGTGCGCGCTCTCCAGATAATTCTGAATATCTTTAGCTGCTGACAAGCCATTTGCATGATCACAGAGTTGCAGCTTTACAAAGCTTCCTATGCGGGCCTGCGCCAGACGCCACAGATCTGCCTCGATCACAGTTGCAATGCGTGGATATCCCCCTGCGGTATTGGCATCCGCCATCTGGATAATAGGCTCACCCGATGGAGGAACCTGAATAATCCCCGGCACCACCCCGTAAGAGCGGAGTTCGATGGGGTGCGTCATCTGCAAGGTTCCACCTTTCAGGCGGTAGCCGACCCGATCGCTCTGTGCGGTAATCTGCCAGCTCACAGACTCTAGCGCTGCCTGAGAGATTTTTGTAAACAAGGCATAATCTGTTGCGGCAATGGCGCGCAGGACAACGGTTTTTTCGTCCACACCATCCACGTCCCGCGCAAGCGCGTATGCGGGGGGGACAAGCCCCACCTCATCCACACAGTAAGGGTTGCAAAGTGGCAACTGGTCGTTCTGGCGCACAGGACGGCCCTGCCACCCTCCAAAGCCACCCCGTAGCTGGGTACTGCGCGATGCCAGAACAACAGGCACATCCAGCCCCCCTGCAACGCAAAGGTACATCCGCGCCCCTGCTATGGGCCGCTCAATCCGCAGGATATCGCCCTTGCGGGCTTGGAGGGAAAACCACGGCAGAACCGGGGTATCACCCAGCACCAACGGCGCATCCCCCCCGGTTACAGCAAAGCCTACCTCTGCCTCAAACCTGACAACAAAGGGAAATGTCTGGACTTCAATGCAGGCAGCATCCGCAGCATTATTGAGCAGCATATTCCCGCATTGTAGTGCCAGCCTGTCCATAACGCCTGATGTGCTGACACCAAGATGGCGAAAGCCCAGACGCCCCCCATCCTGCACGCTGTTGAGCATGCCTGTTTCCACAACCGTAATCACAGCTCTACACTTTCTGCATGGAACCGGAGCGTGTCGCCCACCGCAAACAGTGCGGGCGGTTGCCGAACCGGGTCAAACATCACCAGATCCGTAAAACCAATGGAGTTCCAGCCATTAGGGCCTGTCAGGGCGGATATGCCTGCCTGAGGCCCTCCTATGGTTACAGTCCCGGCAAGCATTTTTAGCGACGGTGTGGCTTTTCTGGGTGTTTCCAGCCGTGGGTCCAGCCCATGCAGGTATCCAAAACCGGGCACGCTGCCTAAAGCGCACACCGTATAGACCGGCGCTTGGTGCAGAGCGACGACCTCCTGCGGGGAAAGGCCCGTATGCCGTGCAACACTGGTCAGGTCATGGCCCAGTTCGCCCCCATAGCGCACCCCAATGTCAAACTGACGGCCCTTGATGTGTTTTTCCGGCAGGCTTTGCCACGCATGGCGCAACCATGCAGCCACCTTGTCGGGATATTCTGGCGGGGTGGCAAAAATCAGCATCAGATTGGTAACGCCGGGCATGACTTCGGCCACATCTGCACGCTCGGAGGCAGCGTCCATCAAGGCCCAGATCCGACGTTGACACGCCAGAGTAAACGCCCCGGGCGCTTCAAACAGCATGGCGCTGGTGCCTATCATACTGATGGAGGGCGCATCTGCCCCCTCCACCGTAGCGGGCAGCGGTTTACCACACTCAACCACGAAAACAGACCCATGAAAGCCGGCGATGGAGAGCGCATACGTTATGATGTGTAAAAACTGCCAAAGACGCGTTCCCGGACCTGATTGTCTATATCGTGTTCGCAACGATATGACCGTAGGCCCCGCCTCCGCCAACATTATATGAGTGTATGGGCATACAATAATCTTATGACCCGCACAGTGCGCCGGAGACATTGAATATTCTTATGACGCAAGAACAAACCCATCTTGGTCAATCTGGCATTTCGTCTCTAACCTGAAACAAATTAAGGAATGTCACACGTCATCCCTAAAGGCGCGGTGACACGTTTATCAGGATAGCATGCAGCATGACCACACAGCCCTACCACACAGCACTTGTTACCGGCGCATCCTCGGGTATTGGCGCGGCCACCGTACGCAAACTGCGTGAACTTGGACTGGAAGTTCACGCAGTTGCACGCAACAGGGACCGACTTGAAGACCTAGCGGCAGAAACAGGGTGTATCGTGCATGCCGCCAGTGTGGCGGACTGCACGGCCATGCAGAAGATTTTTGATGAGACGGACATTGATATCCTCATCAACAATGCCGGTCAGTCCCGCACCGGCAATATTGCCAACACAACGGAAGAAGATGTGGACGCGCTGGTTGATATCAACCTGCGCGCTGTTCTCCAACTCACCCGTCTGGCTCTGCCGGGCATGATCGCGCGTGACCGTGGCCACATCATTAACATCAGTTCCATTGCGGGCCATTATGCTTTTGCGGGTGGCAACACGGTTTACCATGCTACAAAAGCAGGCGTACACTCGCTATCACAACAGTTGCGCTGCGACCTGTTCGGTAAAAAAATCCGCGTAACCGAAATTTCTCCTGCACGCGTGGAAACAGAAGTCTTTGGCCGCCTGATCGGAGACATGGAAGAAGCCCAGCGCCGCTTTTTTGCAGAATATGATTCCCTGCTTCCAGAAGATCTGGCAAACGCCATAGCCTTTGCCGTAAGCTCCCCCCAGCGCATGAATGTGAGCTTTATGGAAATTCTGCCCACCATGCAGGTTGTCGGCGGGCTTAACTTCGCTAAAAAAACCACCAGCACGCCCTGAACGCCATGGACATCCAAGCGCTCAAGTCCCTGATTGACCTGTTTTCTCAAGCACCATTACAGGAACTTGACGTTTCGGATGGCGTGCAGACACTCAGGATCACACGCGGGACCGCCGGGCATGCCGTAGCGTCAGGCGCGACACCTCCCCCGGCCCCACACTCCCCCGCAAAGGGTGAGGGCACCCAACAC
>JBDNSL010000082.1:0-10985 GCA_047719095.1 Acetobacter sp. | reverse complement strand
GATACGACACGGGAATTATTTCTGGCGCACTTCTCCTTATTACCAAGGACTTCCACTTAACCTCCGTACAGGAAGAAATGGTCACTTCGGCCATTCTGGTCGGGGCGGTTATTGGGGCCATGGGTGTTTCGTGGTTTTCCGAGCGGTACGGCCGCAGGATCTCGGTCATGCTGGTGACAGCGGTGTTTGTACTGGGGGCCATTGCCTGCTCCTACGCCTCCTCCGTGACCATGCTGGTGATCGACCGCGTGTTCTTGGGCTTTGCGGTGGGTGGGTCCACGCAGGTGGTGCCAACCTATATTTCGGAACTGGCCCCCGCCGCCAAACGCGGCAATCTGGTCACCCTGTTTAACGTGGCCATTGGTATTGGCATTTTCATGGCCAATCTTGTGGGCTTTACCATGCGGGATGCATGGGGCTGGCGGCCGATGATCGCCATTGCCGCCATTCCCGCGGCCGTGGTGTTCGTGAGCATGTTCTTCCTGCCCAAAAGCCCCCGCTGGGTGGCCGAGAACGAGGGCATGGTTTCTGCCGTCAAACAGCTTGGGCGCGTGCGCACATCGCGCAAGGTCATCCAGCGTGAGATCAGCGAAATCCGCAAGAACGTGCTGGGCATGGATGAGGATGAACGGGGCTGGAAAGGCCTGCGCCTGCCCTGGGTGCGTCCAGCACTGGTGGCGGCTCTGGGTATTGCGTTCTTTACGCAGGCCGGTGGGCTGGAGATGATGATCTACTATACCCCCACCTTCCTTTCGGATGCCGGGTTTAATAGCTCATCAGCTCTACTGACCAGCCTTGGCGTGGCCATGGTCTATCTGATCATGACCCTTCTGGGCTGCCTGTTCGTGGACCGGATCGGCCGCCGCCGCCTTGTGCTGATCATGGGGCCGGGTTCCGTGCTCAGCCTGATCGGGCTGGGGGTCATGTTTGCTCTCCACCCCGATAAGGGCAGTGTGGGTAGCTGGATGATTGTGGTGTTCCTGCTGCTGTTCATGGTGTTCAACTCAGGCGGGATTCAGGTTGTGGGCTGGCTGCTTGGGGCGGAGCTGTTCCCCCTGCCCATGCGCGCGGTTGCCACCAGCCTGCATGCAGCAGTCCTGTGGGGGGCCGACCTTTTGGTTACGGCAACAGCCCTCTCGCTGGTGCAGCTTGTCTCCCTTGGGGGCACAATGTGGATCTATGCCGCAGTCAATCTGGCATCGGTTGTCTTCGTGTATTTCTGCGTGCCCGAAACCAGTGGCGCAACGCTGGAAGATATCGAGATGGCCCTGCGGGATGGGGAATTCGCACCCAAGGCCGAAAACAACTACGCCATCCCCCAATACACCATAGAAGACGAGGACGACTCCGCGGCAGCCCCCGCGCAGGCAGCGGGGAGTGCCGCCTGATATCTGGCCATTAGGCCAAATCCCCCCGTGCCGCCTGTTGGGGCGGTGCGGGGGGCGTAGAGAGCAAAAAGGCCGGTCCATACTCTGGACCGGCCTTTTTGTATAAGCAGTGCTGGTATGGTGCGGGCTTACTGCTTGCGCGCCATAAACTGTTCCAGCCAGTGAATGGTGTATTCCCCGCTCTGGAAGCCGGGGTCCTCCAGAATGGCGCGGTGGAGGGGGATTACGGTTTTAATCCCTTCCACCACAAATTCGTCCAGTGCGCGCTGCATGCGGGCAATGGCCTGCGCGCGGGTCGGGGCATGGACGATCAGCTTGGCAATCATGCTGTCGTAGTAGGGGGGAACGCGGTAGCCGGTGTAAAGCGCGCTATCCACCCGCACACCCAGACCACCGGGGGGGTGGTACACTGCCACCGTGCCGGGGCAGGGGGCAAAGGTGGTCGGGTCTTCGGCGTTAATGCGGCATTCAATGGCATGGCCGGAGAACGTGACGTCCTCTTGCGTGTAGCCAAGCTTTTCGCCTGCTGCCAGACGGATCTGCTCGCGCACCAGGTCCACGTCGCACACCATTTCGGTAATGGGGTGTTCAACCTGAAGGCGGGTGTTCATCTCGATAAAGCAGAACTGCCCGTCTTGGTACAAAAACTCCAGCGTGCCCGCGTTACGGTAGCCCATGCGCGCAAGCGCTTCGGTTGCCGTGCGGCCAATGCCATCGCGCTGTTCGGCGGAAATGGCGGGGGAGCCTGCCTCTTCCAGCACCTTCTGGTGGCGGCGCTGGAGCGAGCAGTCACGTTCGCCAAAATGGACCACGTTGCCGTAGTTATCGCCCAGAATCTGGAGTTCAATGTGGCGCGGGCGGTCCATGTATTTTTCCATGTACACCGCATCGTTGCCGAAGGCTGCGCGCGCTTCGGTGCGGGCCATGCTCCATGCATCGGACAGCTCATCGGCCGAGTGGGCGACCTTCATGCCGCGCCCACCGCCACCGGCTGCGGCCTTGATCAGCACGGGGTAGCCTACGCGGCTGGCCACTTCGTGTGCTTCTTCAAGGTTGGCCAGTTCCCCGTCCGAGCCGGGGACCAGTGGCACGCCAAGGGCGAGCATGGTGGTCTTGGCGGTAATCTTATCGCCCATCATGCGGATATGCTCCGCCGTGGGGCCAATGAAGACCAGACCGTGGGCTTCCACCGTTTCGGCAAAATCCGCGTTTTCGGACAGGAAGCCGTAGCCGGGGTGAATGGCTTCCGCCCCGGTTATGGTCGCAGCGGACAGGATGGCCGCCACATTCAGGTACGAATCGCGCGAGGAGGCGGGGCCAATGCACACAGCCTCATCCGCCAGACGCACATGCATGGCATCGGCATCAGCGGTGGAGTGGACCGCCACGGTTTTGATCCCGAGTTCCCGGCAGGCGCGCAGGATACGAAGGGCGATCTCGCCACGGTTGGCGATAAGGATTTTGGAGAACATTACTCGATAATGGCAAGTGGCTGGCCAAATTCGACCGGGTCGCCCGAGGCGACCAGAATGGCCTTGAGCGTGCCGCCCTTGGGGGCCTTGATCTGGTTGAAGGTCTTCATTGCTTCAATCAGCATCAGGGTCTGCCCTGCGGTCACGATCTGGCCTTCGCTCGCAAACGGCGGGGAGGACGGGTCTGGCGTCAGGTAGGCCACGCCCACCATGGGGCTGGGCACCGCACCGGGGTGGCGGGAGAGGTCGGCCGGGGCCGCACTTTCCACCACTGCGGGGGCTGCTGCCACGGGGGCTACGGGTGCAGCAGGTGCGGGGGCTGCGGCCTGCACGGTTGCAGGGGCACGGGCGACGCGAATGCGGCGGTCTTTTTCAGACACCTCAATTTCGGTCAGTCCGGTTTCAGTCAGAATTTCGGCCAGAGCCCGAATGGCATCCGCGTCCACGAGCAGTCCGCTCATTGGTCATCCTCATCCAGAATAAGATCAGTCATTGCCTGCAAGGCCAGAGAATACCCGCCAACGCCCAGCCCGCAGATAACGCCGCTGGCGGCGCGCGAAACGTAGGAGTGGTGGCGGAATGGCTCGCGGCGGTGAATGTTGGAGATATGGACCTCAATTACCGGCAGGTCCGTAGCCAGTAGCGCATCCAGCAGGGCGATGGACGTATGGGTATAGCCTGCGGGATTGATAATAATGCCTTTGGCACGTCTGCGGCATTCCTGCACCCAGGAGATCAGCTCGCCTTCTATATTGGTCTGGCGGAAGTCTATGGCCAGTCCAAGTTTTTCGGCGGTCTGTAGGCACAGCTGTTCCACGTCGTCCAGCGTTGCCCGCCCGTATACTTCGGGCTGGCGCTGGCCAAGCATGTTCAGGTTGGGGCCGTTCAGGACAGCAATGAGAGGTCTTTCCATGACAGACGGGGCCGTAGCACGATGCGCCCGCGTATCCAAGAGAAAGCGGCACGAAAAGTGGCCCCACCCCGTTGTGCGCTCCTTTTTGTCTCCTGCGTGGGGTGTGAAGGCGGTCATATTTTTGCCACGAGGGCAGGCAATATGGGGCGGGCTACCCGTAGTGGTGGCCAAAAAAGGTTGCCTTTGGGTATGCAAAAGGACCATTAAGGAAGGGTCCTGAACAAAAACGGAGTTAACAGGCGGATGTCAGCCCTGCGCCGGGCACTTCTTGGAAGTGTGTTAGTCACAACCTCACTGTTCACGCTCCCTTCGGCCCATGCGGCTGCGGCGGATGCACCAAGTGGCACTGCATGGGCCGAGTCCGTGCACAAAGCCCTTGCAGCGCGTGATGCGCAGGATGTGACCGATGCTGACACCGTCTCCGGTCTTGAGGTCTCGCAAAAAGGTATGGCCAGCTGGTATGGCGCACGCCAGCACCTGCGCCGCACCTCCTCTGGCGCACGGTTTGACAAAAACCGCCTGACCGCAGCCCACCCCACAGCCCCCCTCGGCAGCAAGCTGCGCGTAACATCGGAAGAGACGGGGCGCTCCGTTGTGGTTACGGTCAATGACCGTGGGCCATACAGCCGTGGGCGGATTATTGACCTCTCGCAGGCCGCCGCCGCCCAGATTGGCATGCTCGGTTCGGGTGTGGCGCATGTGAGCGTGCAGTCCGCAACACCAGAGGAAGTGGCCGCAGCCCCCGAGGTACACACCTCGCCCGCGTCCACCCTGACAGCCCCACCCAAGCAGCAGGCTGGTAAGCGTGGCCGCCCGCTGCACCTCCAGCGCAAGCGCTTTGGCCACCCGTAAGCCCGTCTGCCTGACTAAAACCCCACTATAAATTACAGCCGGACCTGTACGGGCTTAAAGCTCCGTATGGGGGGGCTGTTTGCAGTCTGTTGGTGTAGCCGGTTTGCTGGCCAGCATGGAGTCGGTCTCGGGCGGGTGAATAAGCCCAAGAGCGTAGCCTTCCATCTGGGCGTTAAGCTCCGCCCCCATCAGCACCACCCATGCGGTCACAAAAAACCACATCATGATGGCGATAAACGCGCCAAGTGGCCCATAGGTCGCGTTGTAGCTGGCCAGATGCGCCACGTAATAGGAAAACCCAAGAGAGGCCATAATCCACGTAATGGTGGAGGTTAGTGCTCCGGGCATAACCCAGCGCCACTGCGTGTGCCGCTTGCGGTCCGGGCCAAAGCGGTACAGGGCCGACAGGGCCAGAATTTCAAAACTAAACATGACCACAGGCCCACTCCACCGCGCCATGAACTCAATGGAGCCGGGAGGGGTGGGAATGTGCAGGATGGCAGGCAGTGTAAGCAGCAGCGGCATGGCCACCAGCAGGGCCAGTGTCAGCACAGCCCCCAGAATGCCAGAGAGTGTCATGGCGAAGGCGGTGGCCTGAAACACCAGAAAATTCCGGTTCTCACGCGTGTTGTAGGCAATGTTCAGCGCCGACAGAATGGAGCGTGTTGCTGCCGAAGCCGACCAGAGTGCTACCGTTAGCGAGATGATCAGGTTCATGGTCAGGGAGGATGGCGGCTCGGCCACCAGTGTCTGCACCCGGTCATAGAGCAGGTTGAAGGCACTTGGGGGCAGCAGGTTACGCAGGATGTCCATCTGCGGGGCCACGGTCTGCACGTCAAACGCCAGACCGTAGATGGAGATCATGGCGGAAATGGCAGGAAAGAGCGAGAGGGTGGTATAGAACGCGCACCCCGCAGCAACCAGCGTAGTTGGCCCGAACACAAGGTTTTTAAAGGTGTTGGACACAATAATGCGCCAGTCCCTGCGGCTCATGGCCCACGGGCTTGCAAAGCGCAGTTTGGCGGTCAGGGCGGGGGTGTCATGCGCGGTGGCATGGTGGGTAAGGGACGCACGGTCCGACTGCCAGAGAGCCTGCATGAATTCAGAAAGATCCTTGATCTGTGGTCTGGCCTGACTGGGGCGTCGGGCGCTCCACGTGCGCGCCAAGGCCCGGCCTGTGGGGGCCGGTGTGGAGTCTGGTGAGGTCTACTTCACAATGGAGCGCACAAAGATTTTTATGAACACGGGGGCGGAAAGGCGTGAAGTAACCATATTATTCTCAAGTCTTATCGGGGGTTGGGGGCGCATGCCAAGTTTTTTTGTTTTGGCGGAATTTTTTACTTGCGCTTGTGTCGGTTTGGTCGCATATCGACCCCCCTACGCAGCAACGCACGTGCCACTGGCCCTCTGAGGTTACGCAACGACGTCAAGCGTTCTGGCTAATCGGGACTCCTTTGTGGGTCTGCCTTTCGCTGGTCCGTTAGACCGTTTCGCAACGTCCTTCTCCGCACATCAGGCGGGGGAGCCTGATACTGGGGGAGTGGGGATATGAATCCCAAAATCACCCGTTTTCTTGCCGAGCAAAATCCGGCAACGCCCTGCCTTATCGTCGATGTCGATCAGGTGGAAGCACGCTACCGCGCACTGGGCAAAGCCCTGCCGCTGGCGCGCATTTACTATGCCGTCAAGGCCAACCCGGCCATGCCTATCCTGACCCGTCTGGTCGGGCTTGGCTCCTGCTTTGACGCAGCATCGTGGGAGGAGGTCTCCCTCTGCCTTGAGGCAGGGGCCGACCCCGAAGCCATTTCCTTTGGCAACACGGTTAAAAAAGTGTCTGCCATTCAGGCTGCCTACAAGGCTGGCGTACGCATGTTTGTGTTCGACTGCCGCGAAGAGCTGGAAAAAATTGCCCAGCACGCACCGGGCAGCCGCGTGTACTGCCGCCTGCTGGTGGACAATTATGATGCGGAATGGCCGCTCTCACGCAAGTTTGGCACCACGGTCGAATCTGCACGGGATCTGATGCTTGAGGCCCGCGCGCTGGGGCTGGACCCGTATGGTCTGTCCTTCCATGTCGGGTCGCAGCAGCTTTCGGCCGAGGCTTACGAAGCCGCGATTGCCCGCGTAGCCAGCCTGTTTACGGACCTGAGCGATGCCGGGCTGGACCTGCGCATGATCAACCTCGGTGGGGGCTTCCCCATCCGTTACCGCGAGGATGTGCCCGAGATCGACCATTTTGCCGGGGCGATCTGCCGCGCCATGACCGAGCATTTTGGCAATGCGCTGCCCGAAATGCTGGTCGAGCCGGGCCGCTTCATTGTGGGCGAGGCAGGCGTTGTGCATACCGAGGTCGTGCTGGTGAGCGCACGCGGTCGGCAGGACGGGCCACGCTGGGTGTATCTGGACATCGGGCGTTTTGGTGGTCTGGCGGAAACGGAGGGCGAATCCATCCGCTACGCCATTCGCACCGCGCGTGATGGCTCCCCCACGGGGCCGGTGGCGCTGGCGGGCCCAACCTGCGACGGGGCGGATATCCTGTACGAAAAAAGCCATTACGACCTGCCGCTGGACCTGCGCTCGGGCGAACAGATCGACCTGCTGGGGACGGGGGCTTACGTTTCCACCTACTGCTCGACCCGCTTCAACGGCTTTGCGCCCCTGAGCGAGTATTACATCTGAGCACACGCCTTACGGGGTGCTCTGCTAGTGGTTTTTCCCTTCCTCCGCCGGGCTGTGCTGGCCCGGTGGAGGAAGGGTTTTTCTTTTCTGCCCGGCCTCACCCTCACCGTAAAGGCAGCCCTGTATTGTGCGTGCAGCCCTTTGCAGATGCTCCGATGCGCTTCAACATTGTCCCGGATACAGGCTCATGATCAGGGGTCTGGATAAAGGGAGTTATCATGACACGAATGGGTATGCTGCTGGGTACGGTTCTGGTGGCAACGGCTGCTGCAACACCTTTGTATGCACAGCAGGCGCCAACGGGTGCCGCCACGTCCAGCACGGTTGCACAGTCTGCGGCCACGCAGGATTTCAGCCGCCTTTCCGATGATGGCAGCATGGCGTTCGAATATCTGTCCCTCGCACGCAATGCCATTTTTGATGGCGACCTGACCGGCGCCAAGGCTCTTATCGCCAATGCCCAGCAGGCGCTGGCCACGGCGCGCTCGGACAACACCGCTTTCCAGAAAGCCTCCGCCGAGCTGATGCCGAGCAAAACCGGCCAGTCCCGCCCCCGGCCCAATGCGCCCACAACGCAGCAGGTGGCCTGGCTGCCAATTGATGGCGAACTGGTGCTGAACGCCAATGCGGAGGAAACCCCGGAAAAAACTGCCGTTGTGGCAGCGGCCAACCGGCACCTTAAATCCGGCAACCCCGCCCGTGCGGCCGAAGTGCTGCGCGTGACCAGCGTGGATGCGGACTATGTTATTGCCGCTGTGCCGCTGGAGCAGGTGGCGCAGGACGTAGCCCGTGCCGCCAAGCAGATTGGCAAAGACCCCTACAAGGCCAGCGAAGCCCTCCGTGATGCGCAGGAAGCCGTGCGTTATGCCTCGGTGGATATTCAGGCTGTCTCCAATGCAGCGGCTGCCAACGCCGCGGCCCCTGCCAAGGCGGCTCCGGCCCCCGCTCCGGCAAAATAAGGCGTACGGTATGGCCCGCTCTTCCGGGCTATGCGGGTTAAAAAAAAGGGGTGGTGGCCATATGTGGCCCCACCCCTTTTGTGTTGTGCGGCCCTATTCCGCTGCGGCCCGTAGCCCCGCCCCAGCAGCAAGGGGGCAAAGCGGGAGCGTGCCTGCAACAAAAGCGCCCAGCAGTTCCAGATCAGGCTGCCACGGCAGCCCGTTGGAGGCGGCATCTATGGCGGCGGCCCCAAAAATGAGTGCGGGCGTGGCCAAAGGCAGGGTCAGCAGGGGGAGCAGCACCCCACCGCGCCGCGCACCCAGTACAATGGCAGCCCCCATCCCCCCGATAAGCGAGAGCACGACAGAGCCAAGGAACAGCCCCGCCAGCAGCACGGGCAGGGTGGTGGCGGGCAGGCCCAGCATAATGGCCATTGGTGCGGCAGCCAGCAGGAGTGGCACGCCCGTTGTCAGCCAGTGGGCGGTTATTTTGGCAAGGGCCACCAGTGCAGGGGGTAGGCCCAGCAGCAAAAGCTGGTCGAGGGAGCCGTCCTCCAGCTCCGCGCCAAACAGCCGGTCCAGCGGCAACAGGGCGGCCAGTAGGGCACACACCCAGATAATGCCCGGCGCCATGTGGCGCAAAAGCTCGGGCGAGGGGCCAAGGGCGAGGGGGAACAGGGTTGCACTCACCACAAAAAACAGCACCGCGCCCAGCGTATCCGCCCCGTGGCGCAGGGCCAGCCGCAGGTCACGCATGACAATGCCCCAGAACAGATGGGTCATGCGCTGTCTCCCTCAAATGCGCCAAAGGGGCGTGGGTCGGTCGCACCGGGCAGGTCCAGCGCGCAGCTATTGTCCAGCGGTAGGGGCACATGGGTTGTGGCAATAATAACCCCCCCGCGTGCGCGGTGTGCGGTCATGGCGTTGCCCAGCAGGGTTATGGCTGCCGCGTCCAGCCCCAGACTCGGCTCATCCAGCAGCCACAGGGGGGCTTGGGCCAGCAGCACGCGCGCAAGGGCTGCGCGGCGCTTTTGCCCGGCGGACAAAAGGCGTGCGGGCAGGCTGGCCAGCGGCCGCAGGTCCATGGCTTCCAGCGCATCTGCCATGGAGGCACCGGGGCGGGCGAACAGGTGCAGGTTTTCGGTCACACTCAGGCCGGGTTTCAGTGCGTCCTGGTGGCCAATATAGGCCACGCGCTCGGCATGGGCGGCGCGGTCCTCAAAAATGGATTGTCCGTTCCATGTCAACTGGCCCGAATCCGGTTTGCGTAACCCGGCCAGCACACGCAGCAAGGTGGATTTGCCTGCACCATTGGGGCCGGTCAGCAACATGGCGTCCCCCGCGCTCAGGCGCAGGCTAACACCATCGAGCACCAGACGGTCGCCGCGGAACACACACACGGAGTCCGCCACCAGCAGGGGGGATGGGGCCAATGCCGCGCCGGTCGGGGCGTGTGCATGGGAGGTGGAGTTACTCACGGAGATGGGACTTCTCCTTTTTGTTACCGTAATCACACAAAAAGCGGGAATGCTCGCGCGGTCGTGGTTACGCCCCCGCTTGTGCCTTTTATCCGTGCCGGTATGTTCTAGCCCCAACGGGATATCAAGCCGGTTGTCCTAAGAAGCGGACACACACGCACCGCTGTGCTGAACAATACGGATCATAACGGTATCCTGAACGCATCACCAGCTATCGGCTGTGATCGGGGAGAAAACGACAATGAAATCGGTTGGCCACGACTCACTCAAAACAGGCCGCACCCTTGAGGTTGACGGCAAGACCTACCACTATTTTTCCATTCCCGAAGCGGCAAAAACCATTGGCGACGTAAGCCGCCTGCCGGTTTCGCTCAAGGTTCTGCTGGAGAACATCCTTCGGTTTGAAGATGCGCGCTCCTATAGCGTGGAAGACGCCAAATCCATTGCTGGCTGGCTGCCCAAAGGGTGCAGCAGCAAGGAAGTGCCCTTCAAGCCCTCACGCATTCTCATGCAGGATTTCACGGGTGTTCCCGGCGTGGTTGACCTTGCAGCCATGCGCGACGGTATTGTCAACCTCAAAGGGGACCCGCAGCAGGTCAACCCGCTGGTGCCGGTCAACCTTGTGATCGACCATTCCGTGATGGTGGACTTTGCCGGGACCGATGAAGCCTTGCAGGAAAACATCACCCTTGAGTTCGAGCGTAATGCGGAGCGCTATGCCTTCCTGCGCTGGGGTCAGGAGGCGTTTAAGAACTTCTCCGTGGTGCCGCCTGATACGGGCATCTGCCATCAGGTGAACTTGGAATACATCGCCCAGGTGGCATGGACTGCCAACGTGGGTGGCAAGGACTACGTTTACCCTGATTCGCTGTATGGCACGGACAGCCACACGACCATGATCAACGGTCTGGGCGTTCTGGGCTGGGGCGTTGGCGGGATCGAGGCCGAAGCAGCCATGCTCGGCCAGCCCATTGCCATGCTTGTTCCCGACGTGATCGGCTTCAAGCTGATTGGCAAGCTGCCAGAAGGGGCCACGGCCACCGATCTGGTGCTGACCGTAACGCAGATGCTTCGCAAGAAGGGCGTTGTTGGCAAGTTTGTGGAATTCTTTGGCCCAGCCCTTGACCACCTGCCCGTAGCCGACCGCGCAACCATTGCCAACATGGCGCCCGAATACGGTGCAACCTGTGGCTTCTTCCCCGTGGATGAGCTGACGCTGGACTTCCTGCGCCAGACCGGCCGCGACGAACACCGCATTAAACTGG
>JBDNSL010000081.1:0-11031 GCA_047719095.1 Acetobacter sp. | reverse complement strand
CCCAGTTGCTGGACGGCACCGACCACCCCCCACCAGAAGCCCCGCCCTATATCCGCCGCACAGCGCGCGGCAGGTTGATCATTACTGTAGCCGAACCCGTTATGCGCGATGGCTGGACGGTGGGCGTTATCCAGTTAACCCGCGTTGCCTCGCAGGTGGACCGCTCGCTGTTTGCCATCCGCTCGACCATTCTCTCGCTGTTTTTTCTAGCACTGGTCCTTACGGTTCTGCTCTCGTGGTATCTTTCGCTCACCATTGCGCGGCCGCTGCTACGCCTTGCCGCGTCTGCACAGGTCATGCGCGATACAACGGGGCGTACAGGCACGGTGCCTGCCCGCCTGCTGGCCCGACGTGACGAAATTGGCGATGTGGCCCGCGCCCTACAGGCCAGCGCGCAAGCCCTGTGGAAGCGCATGGATGCCATTGAACGCTTTGCCGCTGACGTCAGCCACGAAATTAAAAACCCGCTAACCTCTATCCGCTCGGCTATTGAAACACTGCTACGCATAGAGGACCTGAACCAGCAGCGCCGCCTGCTGAGCATTATCAACGATGATGTGCGCAGGCTGGACCGGCTGATAACCGACATTTCCGACGCCAGCAGACTGGATGCGGAAATGTCGCGCGCCAAGGCACGGCCCGTGGCCATTGGCCCGCTTCTGTCTGTGCTGGCAGAAATTCACCAGGCCACACGCCAGGACGGCCAGCCGATTATTGTGACTGATGTGCACGATGATACGCCCGAACACCCGCTGAAGGCACTGGCCGTGGAAGACCGTCTGGTGCAGGTGCTACGCAACCTGATCGGCAACGCCATATCGTTCTCACCACCTGATGGGCAGATCATCCTCAATGCCGCAGCCCATGGTAAAATGGTGCGTATTTCCGTGTCGGATGAAGGCCCGGGCATTCCGCAGGCCAAGCTGGACTCCATTTTTGACCGCTTTTATTCAGAGCGCCCCAAAAACGAGAATTTTGGCCAGCATTCCGGCCTTGGCCTGTCCATCAGCCGCCAGATCATAGAGGCGTTGCATGGCAATATTGCCGTGGAAAACCTGCATGACCACAAAGGCCATATAAAGGGGGCCCAGTTCATTATCGAACTCCCCCGTGTGCTCAGCCTGCCCCCACGTTAAGCAGCAGGCTGCGCGGCCCCTAGAACCCGCTGTATGCTGCGGGTTCTTCCTCTTCAGGTGTGTTGATAATCAGGTCAAACGTGATCTTGGGCACCGAAGAGGGCACATCCTTGAGCCACATCATGGTCATACCCGGTGATGTGGAAGGAAAAAACTGACGGAACACCGGAAAGCTGGCGGGGAACTCGTCCGCATCTGCAATATGGCAGACAATGCGGCTGACATCGCGCAATGTCAGACCCTGCGCTTTAAGCAAGGTGGTGGCCTCATCAAAGGCGGCCCGGCACTGCTCGGCCAGTTCCATGCCTCCAAACCCGGCGGCATGCAGCCCTGCGAGCACAAAGCCCCCCGTCGTTTGCACAACGCGGGGGCGACTGGCGACGGAAGGCGGATTCCGTGTCAGAGTTTTATCTTTCATCACGGAGTGATGATGTAGGGCAGCTTGTCGGCAACCGCAATTTTCCCTTTCGTAACAAATACCCAACCACCAGCCCGTCGGCCTGTTTGTTCGCATCGGGTATAGCAGGTCTGAGCAGAATACCTTCTCTTCCACTGGAAAACTGCTTTAAACTGTTGCCGCATCCGAATTGCACGCCATAGGCCACACCGGCCCGGTCAGGGAGTGCGCCTTATCGGACAGTAAAAAGGAAGAGCCGTCCATGCATATGGCGGATGATACATCGGTTCCGCGCCGCATTCTGCTGGTGTCTGGTCTGTCCGGTGCGGGCAAGTCTTCCATTCTGCGGATTCTGGAAGACCTTGACCACGAAGTGATAGACAACCCGCCACTGGGCATGCTGGACGACATTGTGGCCCGTGCGGAGAGGCCTGTGGCCATTGGGGTCGATTCCCGCACCCGTGGGTTTGACGCATCCGCCGTGCTGGCAGCACTGGCCCGCCTGCGGGTTAACCCCCACCTGCGCGTGGAACTGATTTACGCCACAGCGGATGAAAGCGTGCTCCTGCGCCGCTACACCGCCACCCGGCGGCGGCACCCACTGGCCCCCCATAGTAGCGTAAAGGAAGGGATAGAGGCCGAAGTTGCCCTGACCGCCCCCCTGCGCGCAGCCGCCGATCTGGTGATTGACACAACCGACATGCCCCCGCCGGACCTGCGCCAGTTTGTGGAAAGCCGGTTTAGCCCGTGGGTTGGTGGCCCAAGCGAGGGGCTGACCGTAACCCTGATGTCCTTTGCCTACCCCGCGGGCCTGCCACGCGAGGCCGATATTGTGTTTGACGCGCGCTTCCTGCGTAACCCGCATTACGTGCCCGAACTGGCCCCCAAAACCGGGCTGGATGCAGACGTTGCAACCTACGTAACCCACGACCCGGATTACCTGCCCTTTCTCAACCAGATCCACGCCATGTTGCAGCTTGTGCTGCCGCGCTTTGTGCGTGAGGGCAAAAAATACGCCACCATTGCCATAGGCTGTTCAGGCGGCAGGCACCGCTCCGTCACTTTGGTGGAAGCACTGGCCACACGCCTGTCCGCCCCCGATGGCATGGGGCACTACAAGGGTTCTGGGCAGTGGCCAATCATGATCATGCACCGCGAACTGGCACGTCAGGGCATAAACGCATGGCGCTGGGCCAGAAAACCCGCTGAAACCACACACGCCGAATCTTACTGAGCGGGGCTGTTCGCTCAGGCGTGGCCAGTCTGCCCGCTCAGGCGTACGGGATCGATATTGATGGACGCCAAAGCCCGCCGCCATTTGACGGTATGATCCATGCCAAAAATCAGCTCACGCGTGGCAGGCACAACCAGCCATGCATCATGCTGGAGAATTTCCTGCTCAAGCTGGCCTGCGGACCAGCCCGCATGCCCCATGGCCAGTAGCGCATCCTGCGGGCCAGCACCTTTGGCAATATCTTGCAACACATCCATGCTGGACGTAAGGACAACGTTATCTGTCACGCGCAGGCTGTCCTGACCACTCCACTCGGCTGAGTGCAGGACAAGGCCATGCCCCTCCTCTACCGGGCCGCCAGCACACAGGCCAATCCGCCGCAAAGGGGGCACAGGGGCAATCTGCAACTGTTCAAGCAGGTCATCAAAATCGGGGCGGGGCAGGCGCTTGTTGATAACAAGCCCCATAGCCCCCCCATCGGGGGTATGACTGCACATGTAAATAAGGGATTGCCCAAACAGGGTTCCCCCCAGCATGGGCGTTGCCACCAGCAGCATACCTGCCAGAGAAAGGCCATTATCCATTACAGCGGGGTCGGGTTGGGTGGTGTTTGCAGATGCCATATTACAAGATATGAGAAACACTTCCTTTTTTGGCAAGATTGCCAGCGCATCTGTTGTCTGTAATTCTACGCATCCGACACATACAGATCAATTTTTCAGGACACATGTCCATGAACACCCTCTCCCGCTTTCTTAACGCGCTGGACAGTTACAAGATAACCGATGGCAGCCAGTTCCAGCTTGGCGCACACAACCCCAATGATGACGGACATCTGGGGCTGGACAAGGAAACAGGCAAAAAACTGCTCAGGCAGGTCAAGGGCCTTTTACAGGACCTTCAGGAACTGCTGTACGCCAACCAGACCCATTCGCTGCTGATTATCCTGCAAGGCATGGATGCTGCGGGCAAGGACGGCACGATCAAGCACGTCATGTCCGGGGTGAACCCGCAAGGGGTTGCTGTGACCTCCTTCAAGCAGCCCGGCCCTACCGATCTGCTGCATGGTTTTTTATGGCGTATCCATGCTGCGGCCCCACAGGCCGGGCGTATCGTCATTTTCAACCGCAGCCACTATGAGGATGTGCTGGTCAGCCGCGTGCACCCCGACCTGCTTAAAAACGGGCATCTGCCGGGCACGCTCAACACGCCCGAATTCTGGGAAGGACGCTACAGCGACATTCGCCACCTTGAGCACTACCTAAGCAGACAGGGCACGATTGTTCTCAAGTTTTTCCTGAACATCTCCCCCGAAGAACAGCGCGAACGCCTGCTGGCACGGCTGGACATTCCCGAAAAACGCTGGAAATTCTCCCCCTCTGACCTGCATGAGCGTGAATACTGGGATGATTACGCAAGCGCCTATCAGGACGCCATTGCCCAGACCGCCCGCCCACATGCGCCGTGGATTATAGTGCCTGCCAACCACAAATGGTACGCGCGCCTTGTAGTGATTGGCACCATTATCCGTGCATTGCATAATTTGCGGCAGGTTACCCCCAAACCCAACCCGGAAGTAATGCACCAGCTCGATGAGTACCGCACACGCCTGTTACAGGAAAAACCCTGAACAGGGCTGCCCCCTACCCACCCCCTCGGAGGTCGGGTAGGGGGCGGGCACCAAGCGTGCCAACGCACGCTTTTACCGGCCAGCAGGCCCATGGGCACTGGGGGCCAACGCGCCCGTCAGGCATAAAAACCTGTGTTTTTACAAAATAGCTTCCAAAACCCCATACCAGCCCAGACCCTTATAGGTTTCATAGCCGGGGGTATGGGCATAAGCGATCAGCTTGTCGCCACTCACATAATATCCCCGCTCGCCTTGCGGTGAGAACTTGTAGTGCTCCCCTGACACGCCACTACCATTGGACGATGCAATAATGCGTTTGTGTGCATCCACCAGCATCACCCGTGTCTGCCCGCGCTCTACGTCGGACAGGCGCACGCCATGCACAATGGCCTCGGCCTGTGGTGCCCAGTCAAACGCAATACCCAAAACCCCCAGCGCCTGCCCGCGCGCCTCGCCCCCTGCGCGGATGGCCGTACTGTAAATGGCGGCCTGCTCGTTATTGAGTGCTGGCACGCAGTCCACATCGGCCACTGCGTATTCCTCGCCACTTTGCGTACGCATGGCCCGCACAAACCATGCCTCGCCCGACATATCGCACCCAAGCAGAGAACGATGTGTTTGCGGGCGACCGCACACCACAACCTTGCCATTGGGGTCCACAATAAAAAGATCAAGATAAACAGTGTAGGATTTTAAAATTGTTGCCAGACGCTCCGCCGCATACTGGTACGCTTGAGGGGTAGCACTCTCCAGTGCCTGCACCACGGCACTGTCCGTGGCCCACCACCGCACATCGCACGAACGCTCGTACAGATTGCGGTCGATCAGATCCACAATATTCAAGGCCAGATCGGTCAGACGTTCGCCCCTGCCACGGAGCAGCAGGTCATTCCCCGCCTTTAACAGGCGATCCGTACTGCTGTCCGTAGCCTTACGCAATTCGGAGGCAATGCCAACAATACGGGTGGAAATACGCCCCATTTCATCTGCCAGTAGGCCAAAGGCGGCCCCGGCCTGCCCAACACGCGCTGCCTCTATGCGTGTGTTGATGGCAAGAAATTTGGCTTCGTTCATGACCGAGGCAATCAGATGAATTTTTTCCCGCGTCATCTGAGAGACTTCGTAAGCAAGTTTTAGAATATCGTCTTGCATGCGGGATATGTCTTTCAATTCGGTATCGAAACAATGTGATGTGTGAAGGAAGACAACCATTCTCACCACACTACGGCAGAATATGCTGTATCCCCCTGTTCTGCCTAAATTGTTATGGCCTGTAAACTCCTACTTTCTGCACTATTACGCCCCTATCACGCGTATTTGACAGACTGAATCCTCCCCGTCATGAACACACTCAGGCATACCCCTCCACCAGTAACAAGGATTGTCATGACCTGTTTTACAAACCGTGTGGCCTTATTGGCTCTTTGCGCCGGACTGGGCCTTACGGGCATAAGCAGTTCCGCACAGGCGCGCCATAAGTATGAGCAAGCAAACCAGCCCGATACCGTATCGGCCTCGTGCGATAATCAGGATTTTCTATCCAAACAGCAGGCGTTTGAAAACGGTGGCCCCAGAACAGATGCGGCTGTGCATATCTGCGGCACTGTTCTGGCTTTTTCCGAAGAGGCCAGAACAACACGCAGCGGTCGGCACGGGTATTTTTACATAACCGTAGCCCCCAATGTTTCCATCCGTATTGTGACCAACCTGGACGAAATGCACACCCCGGCCTGGCCATGGGTTGCCAAGGGAGACCAGGTGGAAGTGGTGGGCCGGTATTACTACGACTCTCCGCGCCAGCAGGGCGTGGACTGGACACACCGTGGCACTGGCCGCTCATGGGGTATTCCCGGCTACGTCATTGTTAACGGGGCCAAATACGACTGAACAAAAAATGGCTGGCCAGAAAATACTGGCCAGCCACTTATGTTTTACAGATTTTACCCAAAAGCCTAGTCTGCGGCTTCCTCTTCTTTTTCGCTCCCACGTTCATCCTCGCCGGAGCCAGAGGCCGCTGCACTGCCATTGCTTTGCACAATGTCAAACGCCAGTTCACCATTTTTCAGGCCGATTTTAACAGCCCCACCTTTGGCCAACCGCCCAAACAGCAGTTCTTCGGCCAGAGGCTTTTTAATGGTTTCCTGTATAACCCGCCCAAGTGGACGCGCACCATACAGGCGGTCATACCCCTGCTCTGCCAGCCATTCCTTGGCTGCCGAGGACAGTTCGATGGTAACGTGCCGGTCTGCCAACTGGGCTTCAAGTTGGAGAACAAACTTTTCAACAACCTGCCCGACAATTTCCTGCGTCAGATGGGCAAAGGGAATAACCGCATCCAGCCTGTTGCGGAATTCGGGTGTGAACAGGCGCTTGATTGCCTCTTCATCCTCGCCTTCGCGCACCTTGCGGCCAAAGCCTACGGCCTCCTTGCTCATATCGGACGCACCGGCATTGGTGGTCATGATCAGGATAACGTTCCTGAAATCAACCAGCTTGCCGTTATGGTCTGTCAGCCTGCCGTTATCCATGACCTGAAGCAGAACATTGTACAGGTCGGGGTGGGCCTTTTCAATTTCATCCAGCAGCAACACCGCATGAGGGTGCTGGTCGATGGAATCGGTCAGCAGGCCACCCTGATCAAACCCGACATACCCCGGAGGAGCGCCCAACAGACGGGAGATGGAGTGGCGCTCCATGTATTCGGACATGTCAAAGCGGATCAGCTCAATACCCAGCGCGTTGGCAAGCTGGCGGGCGACCTCCGTTTTACCAACCCCGGTAGGGCCGGAGAACAGGTAGTTGCCAATCGGCTTTTCTGCATCGCGCAGGCCAGCACGGGCCAGCTTGATGGCCGCAGACAGGGCATCAATCGCCTGATCCTGCCCAAACACCATGCCTTTCAGGTCGCGCTCCAAGGACCGCAGCACTTCCTTGTCATCGGCGGAAATGCTTTTGGGCGGAATGCGCGCAATGCGGGCAATAATGTCTTCCACGTCCTTCAGGTTGACCGTCTTGCGGCGGCGGCCTTCGGGCTGGAGCATACGTGACGCCCCGACCTCATCAATCACGTCAATAGCCTTGTCAGGCAGCTTGCGGTCATGAATGTAGCGTGCGGACAACTCCACAGCCCCACGAATGGCCTCTTCCGTATAGCGGACCTTGTGGTGCTTTTCGTAGCTGCCTTTCAGGCCGCGCAGGATCTTGACCGCATCATCAATGCTGGGTTCGGGCACATCAATCTTCTGGAACCGCCTGACAAGCGCGCGATCTTTTTCAAAGTGCTGGCGGAACTCCTTGTAGGTGGTCGAACCAATGCACCGCAGCGTGCCAGCCGCCAGAGCGGGTTTGAGCAGGTTGGACGCATCCATGGCCCCGCCCGATGTTGCACCCGCACCGATAACGGTATGGATTTCATCAATAAACAGAATGGCGTGCGGGTCCTGATCCAGCTCCGTTACAACGGCTTTGAGGCGTTCCTCAAAATCGCCGCGGTAGCGGGTGCCAGCCAGCAATGCGCCCATATCCAGCGAATAGATGGTGGATTTAAGCAGCACTTCAGGCACGCTGCCTTCCACAATCCGGCGGGCAAGCCCTTCCGCAATGGCGGTTTTGCCAACACCGGGATCGCCCACATAAAGCGGGTTGTTTTTGGTGCGGCGGCACAGGATCTGAATCGTGCGCTCAATTTCGGTGTCCCGCCCGATCAGGGGGTCAACCTTACCGGCCAGCGCCTTGTCGTTCAGATTGACGCAGTAGGTGGACAGTGCATCCTGATTTTTGGGGGCCTTGGCTTCCGCACGTTCGGGTTCTTCCCCCTTTTCCGCACCGGAGCTGCTGCCTGTAACCGGACGCCGGGTGGCGCGGTCAGGGGCTTTGGCAATCCCGTGGGAGAGAAAGTTGACCGCGTCCAGCCGGGTCATGTCCTGCAATTGCAGGAAATACACGGCGTGGCTTTCGCGCTCGGCAAACAGGGCGACCAGTACGTTGGCCCCTGTAACCTCATCGCGTCCGGTGGACTGCACATGAATGGCCGCGCGCTGGATAACGCGCTGGAACGCAGCCGTAGGTTTGGGCTCGGTCGGGCGGTCAGACGCCAGACCCGCCAGATCCTTGTCGAGAAAGCCTGTCAGGTCTGTCCGCAGTCGGTCCAGATCAACCCCACAGGCGCGGAACACCGTTACGGCATCCGCATCATCAACCAGGGCAAGAAGCAGATGCTCTAGCGTGGCATATTCATGATGCCGTTCTCCGGCCAGAATAAGCGCCCGATGCAGCGTCTGCTCAAGATTGCGTGACAACATGACGAGACGCTCCTTTCCCCGGACTTTCCGACCACGGTAAAACAACCACGGGACCATGATCGGGTGCCCTGCAATCATATTTGGCTGCTTCGGCAGGAAATGCGAGTCATAACCACGCAAAAAACACATGTTCACGCATTTTTCGTTAGCATCTCTGATAAAAATGCTGGTTTTCCGCGCTTTTTACCAAGCCCGACCAAGCGCAGAAATATGCGTGCCCTGCCTGCAAAGCCGCATCTGCAGGCCAGAAACGCGACCGACACCCCATCGGCCACGGGCTCGCGCAGACGCACACGCCGCAGAGTGCTGCTGGCAGCCGAACCGTGTTCAGGAAAACGGCAGAGGTGCTGGTATCAGTCTTTTTCTATGGTGCACTGCAAGGGGTGCTGGTTCTGGCGTGCCAGATCCATGACCTGAGACACCTTGGTCTCCGCCACCTCATACGTAAACACACCACAGACGCCCACACCCTTGCGGTGGACGTTGAGCATGATGTCTGTCGCTTCTTCACGATTCTTCTGGAAAAAGCGCTCAAGGACGTACACCACAAACTCCATGGGGGTGTAGTCATCGTTGAGCATGAGCACTTTGTACATGGCGGGTTTGCGGGTTTTGGGCTTGGCCCGCACAACCACGCCGATTTCCGCATCATCCCGGTCCGAATCCATGCCTCCATCACGCCGCGACGGCCCGTTGCCTGTATGCAGAACAGGAAGATGAAACGAGGCCATGGCAACCAAACTCCCGAGGCAGGGTGAAAAACGAGTGGTGTTCCTTACCACCATATTGGCAAAGCCAAAGTACAATAAAAGAGAGCGGAATGACAGAATAGCTGGTGTGCGTGCCCAATATGGAACCAGCGCGCCATATTTATGCCACACATGAACACCACATGGCAGGGTGGATGCCGGAGCTGCTTATTTGGATTCCGTGCGCCAGAGTTCCAGTTTTTTGCCGCCATGCTCTTGCGATTCCTGACAGTAGGCGGAATAGTGCTCCATACGGCACAGGTGGGGGTAGCAGTGGCAGACAAACCGGCGTTACGGCAGATGGCGGAACACAACAGGCCAAATTGTGGCAAAAGCACAAAAATCCCGCGTCTGCGTCAATGGGCGGTGCTGCTTGCAGGTGTAACCCTTGGTGCCTTTACTGGCGCGGGGCAGGCCCATGCCCAGTATGCCGGGCAGATCAGCTCCATTGTCATGGATGCCAATACGGGTACCATTCTCTCCCAGACCGACCCGGACCTGCGCCGCTATCCTGCCAGCCTGACCAAGCTGATGACCCTGTATATGACCTTCAACGCCCTGCGCGCTGGAGCCATATCCCTCAGCCAGTCCGTGCCGGTTTCCATTCATGCTTCCACCATGGAGCCATCCAAACTTGGGCTGGTACCGGGGTCTCGGCTAACGGTTGAGCAGGCAGTACTTGCACTGGTCACCAAATCCGCCAACGATGCCGCCTGCGCTCTGGGTGAATTGATCGGTGGTGGCAGCGAGCCGCAGTTCGCTGCCATGATGACCCAGCAGGCCCATGCCATTGGCATGTCCAAAACCCTGTTCCGCAACGCCTCTGGCCTGCCTGACCCCGACCAGATGACCACCGCACGGGACCTGGCCACCCTCGGCCGCCGCCTGATTGCCGATTTCCCCGAGTATTATCACTACTTTGCCACACCCGCCTTCCGCTTTCATGGCCGTTACATTCCCAACCATAACCCCATGCTCAAGATTTATGCCGGGGCAGACGGGATGAAAACGGGTTACACGCAAGAAGCCGGGCGTAACCTTGTGACCTCCGCCATGCGCGACAATGTGCGGCTGGTTGGCGTGGTTATGGGCGCATCAAGCAATACCCAGCGTTCTTTGGTTATGGCAAACCAGCTTGACCACGGGTTTGATGCCGAAGGTGTGGCCCCCGTAGCCCGCCCCCTTATTATGGCACAGGCCAGCAGCAGCCAGCGCCAGCATAGCCGCCATGGCGCACTGCTTATGGCTGCGGCCAACCGCAAGCACGCACCACTTGAAGTGGCCGAAGCCCCTGCCACCCGCCGCCGCCACGCAGCCATTACCAGCGTTAGCCACGGCCACCATGCCACGGTCATTGGGGCCAAGGTCCACACCATTTCCACCCCGTCCATCCGGCATGGTCTGGTGCGCCATAACGCGACCCATAACCGGACCTGAGCGTTTTTCTGGTCATTTAGGCGACCTGTTATAACCAAAGCGGGTTGCCTTTGTGGCCTGCACTCTTCATCTTGCTGCTCTCTCAAAAGCATCAACAACGATGAGGAAGTGCAGAATGGCGGGCAGAGGCGGAATCGTTCTCCATAC
>JBDNSL010000080.1:0-11138 GCA_047719095.1 Acetobacter sp. | reverse complement strand
ACTTGCCCGAAAGGCATACTTTGCCGAACCTGGCTGCTGCTCAGGATTACTCATTTTGGCCCTCCCTCCTTACGAACCGCCAGAACAGACAATCCTGTTCCGTATTTCACTCTCTCTGGCCGCGCAGGCCAGAGCGGTAGACCTGACAGGCTACCTTTATCCATTGTGTTAATTGGGCAATCTGGCACGGCAGATGTCAAGCTGGTTATATGAGAAATGTTTGCATCTGCGTATTCTGCTCTTAAGCGCTTTGCACAAAAGAAAAAAAAGGCGGGCTTTATGCCCGCCTTTTCCCCGCACCCACCCATAACGGACAGGCCCAATAAGCCCTGAATTACTGCGCGTTTGCGCTGGCCTCCGAGCGGGTAGCCCCAACACGCATGGCCAGAGCGGCCGCCATAAAGGCATCCAGTTCCCCATCCAGAACAGCATCGGGGTTGCCGGTTTCCACGCTGGTGCGCAGGTCCTTGACCATCTGGTACGGGGCCAGAACATACGAGCGGATCTGGTGCCCCCAGCCAATATCGGTCTTGGCGGCTTCGGCCTCGGCAGCGGCGGCTTCACGCCGTTGCAGTTCGGCCTCGTACATGCGCGCACGCAGCATCTGCATGGCGGTAGCACGGTTGCGGTGCTGCGAACGATCGGTCTGGCACGCCACCACAATACCGGTGGGAATGTGGGTAATACGGATGGCGGAATCCGTTTTATTCACGTGCTGCCCACCCGCACCAGAAGCACGGAAGGTATCGACCTTAAGGTCCGCATCATTGATTTCAATTTCAATTGAATCATCAATAACCGGGTAGACCCAGACCGATGCAAAGGATGTCTGCCGACGGGCTGCCGCATCAAAGGGAGAAATCCGGACCAGACGGTGCACGCCTGCCTCGGTCTTCAACCAGCCATAGGCATTGGGGCCGGTTACCAGAATGGTGGCCGATTTAAGCCCGGCCTGTTCGCCTTCTGAACTTTCAATCAGTGTGACCTTGTAATTATGCGCCTCCGCCCAGCGGGTGTACATGCGCAGCATCATTTCGGTCCAGTCCTGCGCCTCTGTGCCACCGGCACCGGCGTTGACTTCCACGTAGCAGTCGTTGCTGTCCGCCTCGCCCGAGAGCAGGCTTTCAATTTCCCGCCGTTTGGCTTCTTCGGCCAATGCACGCAGGCTGGCCATGCCTTCGGACACCAGTTCGGCATCTCCTTCGGCTTCGGCCATCTCAATCAGTTCGGACGTATCGCTTACATTGGTTTCCAACGCCTGCACGCCATCAATCTGGTTGGCCAGAAGGGTGCGTTCGCGCATCATTTTCTGCGCGGCTTCAGGGTTGTTCCACAGGTCGGGGTCTTCTGCCTGGTTGTTCAGTTCCGCAAGGCGGCCTTGTGCAACATCCCAGTTAAAGATGCCTCCTCAGCAGTGCTACGGACTGCTTGATCTGTTCATTAAGGGCTTCTGTCTCGGCGGACATCGGGCCTGTTCTCCATGTTACTTGTCAGAAATTATCGTCAAATTCCGTTCCGTGCGGCCTTCAATAAAGGCCGCCCATGCCAATGTCACCCCCAGAAGGTGCGGAAGAGGAGGCACCTGCCCCATTGGCAGGGCCACTCCCCCCACTGCCGGGCTGGCCGGAAGCATTGGCGCTGGCTGCCATGTCGCTTTCCGAATCGGGCATGTTCTCAGCCCCCGTATCGGCCGCACTCAGCTGCTGGGCATCCACCGTGCTCAACAGATTGGTGCTAACACCGGGGAGCTGGCCGTCCTTGAACGCATCAATGGCCACACCGCGCCCTGTGTCGTAGCTGACCAGTGTTACCCCACTGGGGGCAGCAAACTCCAGTCGGGGCTGATCCTTGAGGGCAACCTTCATGACCTTGTTCCACAACGGGCCAGCAATTGCCCCCCCGGTCTCGTTCCGGCCAAGGGACTGGGGCGTGTCAAACCCGACCCAGACCACCGTTACCAGTTCAGGCGTATAGCCTGCGAACCATGCATCGTTAAAATTCTGACTGGTGCCGGTCTTGCCCGCAACAGGCACATCTATGCCCTCGCCCGCACGCACGCCTGTGCCGCGCCGGATAACATCTTGCAACATGGTGGTGATCTGGAAGGCACTCTGCTCCGATGCAGCAACGGGCCGGTCATCACGCAGGGCAGGCAGGTCGTCGGGGGTCAGCACCATAACGGCAGGCTGTGCGGGGGCGGCTGCGGGGGCCGCACCAGCATTTGTCCGGACCTGTGGTGCATCGGGGTGTACGGGGTCCACCCCAGCGGATGCGCCAGCCCCCTCCGGCACAGCAGGCAAGGAGGCAGCGGAAACAAGGGAAAGCCCCGTTGTGGGCCGCCAGATAACGTGGCCATCCCTGTCCTGCACATCATCAATCAGGGTTGGGGTTACTTTGCGCCCGCCTGCGGCAAGGGCTGCGTAGGCCCCGGCCTCCTTCATGACCGTTGTCTCCACCGCACCCAGTGCTGCGGGCAGCACGTGGGGCATGTTGTCCACCAGCCCCAGCTTTATGGCCGTGTCTGCGACCGTATCCATGCCCAGATGGGCGGCAAGGCGGATGGTCACAAGGTTACGCGACTCACGCAGGGCGTCATGGAGGGAGGTGGGGCCCCAGAAATCTTTTTCATAGTTATTAGGGTGCCATGTGCCGTAGGACACGGGGGAGTCGTCAAACTCCTGAGAGGGCGAAATACCCTGCTCCATGGCCTGTAGATAGACAAATGGCTTGAACGAGGACCCCGGCTGACGCAGCGCCTGTGTGGCCCGGTCAAACTGCGAAGCCTGAAAAGACCACCCCCCTACCAGCGCAAGAACGCGGCCTGTGCGGGCATTCATGGTGATAATGGCCCCCTCCACCACCGGGATCTGCATCAGAGCCACGCCCGACTGCCCGGTCTGGGGTTCAACCATAACAATATCGCCCGTACGCAGCGGCCGCGCACGGCGTACCCACGCCATATCCTTGGACTGGATCTGCCCTGTATGGGCCTCTCCGCCCTGTGCGGCGTTGCGGCGGACCACACTCCCTTCCAGCCAGCCGACCTGCCCCTTGTTCCCGTCCAGCACAATGGCCAGACGCCACTGGTCCAGCATACCCGCAGGGGCGCTGACCGTACGCAGCGCGCGCACCCACTCCTCCTGCGTCAGGGGCGTGGGGGTGGACAGGTGTGTTACAGGGCCATGCCAGCCACGGTGCTGGCGGTCATACGCCATAAGCCCCTGTTGCAGAATGGTCTGGGCTGCACGCTGGAGGGGCAGGTCCAGACTGGTATGCACGTCCAGACCGCCCTGCATGGTCATGTCCTGACCATATTTTTCCAGCAGTTCGCGCCGCACTTCCTCAGCAAACCATTCCGAGCCGGGGGCGGGGCCGGGGCGGGAATAGCTGATGCTGACAAGTGGTTCCGCCTCGGCCAGCCGCGCATCTGCCTGCGTAATGGCCCCCACATCGGCCATGCGCTCCAGCACCCAGTTCCGCCGACCGCGTGCGGCATCGGGGAAGCGGGCGGGGTTGTAATTGGTGGGAGATTTGGGCAGAGCAGCCAAAAAGGCGGCCTCCGCGTTATCAAGCTGGTCCAGCGGTTTGTTAAAATAGGTCTGGGCGGCAGCCCCAATGCCGTAAGCGCCGTTACCCAGATAAATTTCGTTCAGGTAAATTTCGAGAATTTTTTCCTTGGGCAACACCTGCTCAATACGCATGGCCAAAAACGCTTCCTTGGCCTTGCGCTTGAACGAGACAGCATTGGTGCCCAGCAGCATAACGCGCGCAACCTGCTGGGTAATGGTGGACGCCCCAATGGGCCTGCGCCCCTTATCACGGGTAAGGTCGGTCAGACCCGCACGGATAATGGCTGCGGGGTCCACGCCTTTATGGGTCCAGAACTTCTGGTCCTCTGCGGCGATGAACGCATTTTTCACCCGGTCGGGAATGGCGTTGGAGGGCACAAACACGCGCCGCTCGTTGGCCAGTTCGGCCACAAGCTGGTCATCCCCCGCGTACAGGCGGCTCATCACTGGCGGCTGGTAGGAGCGTAGCCCATCCACCGTTGGCAGGTCCGAGACAATGCTCTGGTACTGCGACCACACCACCACAGCCCCGCCAGCACTGCCCACCAGCAGCACGGCAGCCGCAGTGCCCAGCACCATGCGCCATTGGCGAAAACGCGGCCTGCTCAACAAAAAGGACCGTGTGTTGTCCCGATCATGCCGGGGGGAAGAATCCGGGTCACCAGAAGGCGGAGTGCGTGTCATACCGGTCCTTTACCATTCCCATATCCTGTCGTCTCCTTGCCATCGTCATTCTCTTTATAATCGTGGCGGAATTCCGACCTGTGTTCCAAGGGCCTCCCTTAGGCCCATACGCCTAGCCGAGCAGTTCACCCAGAATACGCGCCGTATAGTCCACCACCGGCACCACACGCCCGTAATTAATGCGCGTGGGGCCAATAACGCCAATGGCCCCGACAATCTTGTTGGCCTCATTGCGCGCGGGCGCCATAACCACGGACATGCCGGTGGTGCCAAACAGCCCGCTTTCCGCGCCAATAAAAATACGCACCCCTTGCGAACTTTCAACCAGCTCCAGCAGGCGCAGCATGGTCTCCTGCGCTTCCAGCCGGTCAAACAGGGTTTGAATAGCCACAAGCCGTTCCTGCCCGTCCACATCGGCCAGCAGGCGCGACTGGCCACGCACGATTAACGTGCCCCCGCTTTCTCCCCGGTCCCCGTTCCAGATGGCCAGACCACTTTCCACCACCTCGGCTGTCAGGCTGTTCAGCACCGAGCGGTTCTCGCTCATTTCCGTGCCAACACGCAGGCGCAGGTCAGGCAGGGATGCCCCCATGGCGCGTGCGTTCAGGTAATTAGCGGCCTCTACCAGAGCCGAAGGCGGGGTGCCCGGTGGCGTTTCAATCACCCTGTTTTCCACGTGCCCATCGGCCCCCACCAGCACAACCAGCGCGCGATGCCCCCCCAGAGCCACAAATTCTATGTGCTTTATCCCGCCTTCCCCCTTGGGGGCCACCACCAGCCCTGCCGCATCGGACATGCCCGCCAGCAGGGAGGATGCCTCGGTCAATGTATCCTGCAAGGAGCGCCCACGCGCCTCCAGCGAATGGCCAATGACCTTCTGCTCATCTTCGGACAGGGCACCAAACTGGAGCAGCCCATCCACAAACAGCCGCAGGCCTTTTTCTGTTGGCAGACGGCCAGCAGAGGTATGGGGGGAAAACAAAAGCCCCGCCTCGGTCAGGGAGACCATGACATTGCGGATTGTGGCAGGGGAGAGAGGTTGCCCCAACCGGCGTGACAGGGTGCGCGAACCCACGGGCTCGCCACTGGCCATGTACTCCTCCACAATCTCGCGCAGGATGTTCGCGGAGCGTCCATCCAGTTCGGGGGGTAGCATCGCTTGGGCTGGCAACAGGCCACGCTTCATGGCTCTCAGGCTCCTTCGTGCGGTCTGATAAGCGTTTATAGCGGCTTATTGCCGGTTTTACTCCTGACAAAAGCATTTTATGTGCAGGCACAACCCTTTGTCACTGTTTTGCAGGAGCAGCACCATGCGTCCATCAGGCCGACAGGCCGGGCAGATGCGCCCCATTATTATCGAGACCGGTTTTTCCCACCATGCGGAAGGCTCCGCCCTTATTCGCATCGGTGGCACCGAAGTCCTGTGTACCGCCAGCGTGGAAAGCCGCGTGCCCCCCTTCCTGCGCGGCAAGGGGCAGGGGTGGGTTACGGCGGAATACGGCATGTTGCCCCGCGCCACCCATGCCCGCGGCAACCGCGAGGCGGCAAGGGGCAAGCAGTCTGGCCGCACACAGGAAATCCAGCGCCTGATTGGCCGCTCGCTCCGTGCGGTCACAGACCTGAAGGCACTAGGCGAGATGTGCATTACACTGGACTGCGACGTGCTCAACGCCGATGGCGGCACACGCTGCGCCTCCATTACCGGCGCGTGGGTGGCACTGCGGCTGGCCCTTGGCAAGCTTGTGGCCAACCGCGTGCTCCAGCGCATGCCCCTGACCGGGCAGGTGGCCGCCGTATCGTGCGGGTTGACCAGTGCCGGGGCCGTGCTGGACCTTGACTACGTGGAAGATAGTGCAGCCCTTGCCGACACCAATTTTGTGCTCAGTGCAGACCACCGTATTGTGGAAATTCAGGCCACAGCCGAACATGCCCCCTTTAGCGAGGAGGCCTTCAACACCCTGTTCACCCTTGCCCGCAAAGGGGCGGGTGAACTGTTTGAAGCCCAGTTGAACGCCATCAACATAGCAGAGCAAACCACACCATGACCCACCCCACCCTTAAATCCGGCGACAAGCTGGTGCTGGCCACCCACAATGCGGGCAAGCTGGCCGAATTTTCCACCCTTATGGCGGAATTTGGCATTACCGTACTCTCCGCAGGGGAGTTGAACCTGCCCGAACCCGAGGAAACGGCCACAACCTTTGCTGGCAATGCCGCCATCAAGGCGCTGGCTGCGGCAAAGGCTGCCAACCTGCCTGCACTGGCCGATGATTCCGGCCTGTGCGTAAGTGCTCTTGGGGGCGCTCCGGGCATTTACTCCGCCCGCTGGGCTGGCCCCAACAAGGACTTTGCCGCCGCCATGGCCCGCATTGAGGAAGGGATTGGCCAGGACGAACGGAATGCCTGGTTTGTATGCGTGCTCTGCCTTGCCTACCCCGACGGGCGCACCCTGAGCTTTGAAGGCCGGATTGACGGGCAGATTGTCTGGCCTCCACGCGGGGCCAACGGGCACGGATACGACCCGATTTTTGAACCCGAGAACGAAACCCGCAGCTTTGCGGAAATGACAGACGAGCAGAAAAACGCCATCAGCCACCGTGCGCGGGCGTTTGCCACCTTCCGCCGGGCCTGTCTGGACTAAGCCACAGTCCATAAAAAAAGAGCGCCCTTGTGGGGCGCTCTTTTTGTGCATGGCAAACTGCTTTGCCAAACCGGGGTGGCGCAAACCACCCCGGTTTTTTTATGCTCAGTCTTCGGTGTTACGGCGACGGATCGCTGCACCCAGAATATCACCGAGCGATGCACCGCTGTCTGCGGAGCCGTATTCGTTGATAGCCTGTTTGTCTTCTTCCACTTCGCGGCCCTTGATGGTCAGGGCAACTTTGCGGGAGGTACGGTCAACGGACACAACCTTGGCGTCCACGCGTTCGCCAACAGCGAAGCGTTCTGGGCGCTGTTCGGCCTTGTCACGAGCCAGTTCCGCACGGCGGATAAAGCCGCTCAGAACGTCGTCAACCTTCACTTCAATGCCGTTGGTCTGCACAGCGGTCACGATGCAGGTAACGATCGTGCCCTTCTGGATGCTGGCCAGCGCATCGGCTGCCGGATCTTCCTGAAGCTGCTTGATGCCAAGGGAGATACGTTCTTTTTCCACGTCCACGTCCAGAACCTTGGCTTTTACAACCTGGCCCTTTTCGTAGTTCTTCATGGCTTCTTCGCCAGCTTCGTCCCAGGACAGGTCGGACATGTGAACCATGCCGTCGATGTCTGCGGACAGGCCGATGAACAGGCCGAATTCCGTAATGTTGCGGATTTCGCCTTCCACGGTGGAGCCAACCTTGTGTTCTTCGGCGAACTGTTCCCAAGGATTGCGCTGAACCTGCTTCAGACCCAGGGAGATGCGGCGCTTGGAGCTGTCCACATCCAGAACCATCACGTCCACTTCCTGAGAGGTCGCAACGATTTTGCCGGGGTGGACGTTCTTTTTCGTCCAGGACATTTCGGAAACGTGCACCAGACCTTCAACACCGGGTTCCAGCTCAACGAATGCGCCGTAATCGGTAATGTTGGTCACGCGGCCCGTAAAGCGAGCGCCCGGCGGGTACTTAAGTGCCACATTTTCCCACGGATCAGCTTCAAGCTGCTTCATGCCAAGGGAGATGCGCTGCGTTTCGGGGTTGAAGCGGATCACCTGCACGCGTACCGGCTGGCCGATCTGCAGTGCTTCGGAGGGGTGGTTGATGCGCTTCCATGCGATGTCGGTCACATGCAGCAGGCCGTCAACGCCGCCCAGATCAACGAACGCACCGTAATCGGTGATGTTCTTGACCACGCCATCAAGGATCATGCCTTCGGTCAGGCCCTGGATCAGTTCGCTGCGCTGTTCAGCACGCGTTTCTTCCAGAACGGCACGACGGGAGACAACGATGTTGCCACGTGCACGGTCCATCTTCAGGATCTGGAACGGCTGGGGCACACCCATCAGCGGGCCGACGTCACGCACGGGGCGGATGTCCACCTGGCTGCCGGGAAGGAACGCCATGGCGCCACCCAGATCAACCGTAAAGCCACCTTTGACGCGGCCATAGATGGTGCCGTTAACGCGCTGGTTGGCTTCGAAAGCTTTTTCGAGGCTGGTCCATGCTTCTTCACGGCGTGCTTTTTCGCGGGAGAGAACGATGCTGCCGTCGCGGTCTTCGTAACGCTCGACGTACAGTTCGATCACATCGCCCGGCTGCACTTCAGGCTTGACGCCCGGAGGTGCGAATTCACGCAGGGAAACGCGGCCTTCGCTCTTCAGGCCGACGTCAACAATGGCGTAATCGTCGGTCAGACGAACAACGCGACCGCGAACAACGGACCCGTCAAAGCCGGAATCGCGGCCAAGGGTCTCATCAAGAAGGGCGGCAAAATCTTCGCCACGGAAGTGATCCGTGGTCTGGGTGGTGGCTGAAGCCATGTGGTACCGTAAATCCTGAGCCCGCCAGCAACATGCTTGCAGACTGTTCCTGCGCCCCGCAAACTGCGGCACGACTTGCCTGACGGAACGGATGGGCACCAATGCCCCCCGACCTGTTGGTCAGACCCGAGTGTGACCTAAGACAACCCACCCCTTGGGGCGGATTTCTGTTTGCACAGAGAACACCTGACCCCTGTTTGTCAACTCAAACCGCAGGGCAGGGCGCAAAAGGGCGGCAAAAAACGCGCAACACCGCGTTGCCACCCTGTATGCTGCGGTGTGGCGCTCAGCCCTGCCGGGCCGCGAGTCGATCATGCGTAAAGCGTAGGGCCTCGGCCAGAACAGCCGGTGCATCCAGCGTATCCGTCTCAATCACATGCGCGTCATCGGCTATGCGCATGGGGGCGGAGTCCCGGCTGGTATCTGCCTTATCCCGCGCACTCAGGGCCTCTTCCATCTCCCGCAGTTGGGTTTGCGCTGTTGGGGCATTCATATCCCCTCCGTTTTGCAAAAAGCGCCTGCGCGCCCGTGTGGCGGGGGCTGCGGTAATGAACAGCTTGACGTCCGCATCGGGGAAAATGGCGGTGCCTATATCGCGCCCGTCCAGCACGGCCCCACGCTCGGCAGCAAAGCGGCGCTGGGTTTGCACCAGTGCCGCGCGCACCGCAGGCTGGGCCGCTACCTTGCTTGCGGCCTGCGCCACATCTGGCGTGCGCAGGTCCTTGCGCTGCATGTCTGCTGGCATCAGGGCCTGTGCAAACCGTTCGGCAGGACGCGCGGGGTCCTGCCCCGCGTCCAGCGCCAGGCGGGCGACCGCGCGGTACAGCAGCCCTGTGTCCAGATATGGCAGGTCCAGCGCGTCTGCCAGCTTGCGGGCCAGCGTGCCCTTGCCTGCTGCTGCCGGGCCATCCACGGCAATTACCGGTCCGCCACGCATCACAACGCAAACCCCGCGCCAAGGCTGTTCATCAACTGCAAATAGCCCGGAAAGCTGGTGTCTATGAACGCGGTGTCATCAATCTCCACCGGGTTGTGGGCGACAAGGCCCAGTACGGAAGCACTCATGGCCAGCCGGTGGTCCATGTGGGTCTGCACAACACCACCGCCGGGAATGGCGTTGTCGGTGCCATATACAACCAGATCATCCCCTTCGACCGCTGTTTTAACACCGTTGTTTTCCAACAGCGCCACGGTTGCGGCCAGCCGGTCGCTCTCCTTTACCCGCAGTTCCTCCACCCCGCAAAAGCGCGACACGCCAGAGGCATACGCCGCGGCCACGGCCAGAATGGGGTATTCATCAATCATGGAAGGGGCGCGGTCGGCGGGCACGGTAACACCCCTAAGGGTGGAGGCACGCACGTGCAGGTCTCCCACCAGTTCGCCCCCTTCGGTGCGGACATTGCCGACCTCAAGCTGTGCGCCCATTTCCTGCAAGGTGGTGAACAGCCCTGTGCGCAGCGGGTTCAGCCCCACGGTGGAAATTGTAATATCCGCTCCCGGCACCAGCAGGGCCGCAACAATAGGGAAGGCGGCGGAGGACGGGTCCCCCGGTACCACCACGTCACGCGCGACAAGGTCGGGGCGGCCTTGCAGCACAATAATCCGCCCGCCCTTGGCGGTTTCCTCCACCTTAACGTGCGCACCAAAATGGCGGAGCATGTTTTCGGTATGGTCACGAGTGGCCACGGGTTCTTCCACCCGTGTCTGCCCCTGTGCGTTCAGCCCCGCCAGCAGCACGGCGGATTTGACCTGCGCAGAGGCCACGGGCAGGCAATAGTCCAGCGGTTTTGGCTCTGCCAGACCGCCAATGGCCATGGGCAGGCGCCCGCCCTCACGCGCCATAAAGGTAGCCCCCGTACCCGCCAGCGGGTCCATAACGCGCTTCATGGGTCTGCGGCGCAGGCTTGCATCCCCCGTCATGACCGAGACCATGCCGTGGCTTGCCAGAATACCCGACAGAAGACGCGCCGCCGTGCCGGAATTGCCCATGTCCAGCACATCATCCGGCTCACGCAGCTTCCCAATGCCAAGGCCGGTTACGCGCCAGTCCCCCGGTGCGTTCTGGGTCACCTGTGCGCCCAGTGCGCGCATGGCAGCGGCCGTGCGCAAAACGTCCTCGCCTTCCAACAGCCCGGTAATGTGGGTTTCCCCCCGTGCGAGGGAGGCAAACATGAGTGCGCGGTGGCTGATGGATTTATCACCGGGCACACGGATGGAACCGGAGAGAGGGGCCTGCGCGCGCGTAACCCGCAGCGGACGGGCGGAGGGGGAGGATGCGTGTGTCATGCCCTTTTCATTCCGGCGGGATGGCGCGCAAGTCAATCCGGAAAGGGGCAGAAAAAAAGCGTGGCAGACGCAGAAAATGCAACCCGATGCAAACTCCGGGTTTGACAGGACCCGAAACACAGTGGCATTGGGCATCGCCT
>JBDNSL010000079.1:0-11186 GCA_047719095.1 Acetobacter sp. | reverse complement strand
CACTCGTGAGTGATTAGGAAAACGTATGCAACAGACAGAGCAGCAACCCGCAAAAATTTTTATTGCGACCCCATGTTTTGGCGGCATGGTGACGCAGGAGTACATGGAATCCATTATTGCATGTGCCGGGGTGCTCCAGGTTCCCATGACGTTGTCCCTGTTGGGGGATGACGCCATGATCAGTCGCGCACGTAATACCCTGACCCACAAGTTCCTGACTCTGTCTGACGCAACACATCTTTTGTTCATTGATGCCGATATTGGTTTTCCTGCCGAGGCTCCCGCCCGCCTGCTGGCCGCAGGCAAGGATGTGGTGGCCGGGGCTTACCCGATCCGCGAATATTTCTGGGACAAAACCACGCAGACCAACATGCTGCATGGTGAAGCGCAGGAAACGGCCTCCCTCCGCTATGTGGGCGAGACCGAGGCCATGCACCAGCAGATTGAAAAAGGCCCCATGGTGCGCACCCATTATGCAGGCACCGGCTTTATGCTTATCAGCCGTGGCGCGCTGGAACGGATGGTCAAGGCCTACCCCGAAACCGCCTACCGCCGCATAGATGCAGCCGATGGCGAGGCAGGCGGGACCGCCTACGCCCTGTTTGATGGCAGCATTGACCCCGAAACCGGGACCTACCTGAGCGAGGACTTTACCTTCTGCCGCCGCTGGCGCGAAATTGGGGGCGAAGTCTGGCTGGATACCTCGATCAATCTGACACATGCAGGCCGTGCCGCGTTCCATGGCAAACCGGGCTGCCGTGTTGGCATGGTTCACCACAAGGGCGCCTAAGGTCGCAATAGCACCCCATGCCAGATAACAAAAAACGGCCCGTTATTATCAAACGTGTGTCCGATTCCGGCGAACATGGCCACCACGGTGGCGCGTGGAAAATTGCGTACGCCGACTTCATGACGGCCATGATGGCCTTCTTTCTGGTCATGTGGCTGCTGAATGCAACAACCGAGGAACAGCGCAAGGGTATTGCGCAGTTCTTTAACCCCATGGCGGACAAAGACACCCGCCTTGGCTCCTCCAACGGCATGCTCGAAACATCGCCTTCTCCCCTGACCGCAGGGACCACCTTGCGCAAGGTCAAGGACGGGGATGCCCCTGTGGATGACGGTGGTGAACAGCCCGGCGCCAGAGATGCCCCCCGCCGCTCGGAAGATGGCGGGTCGCCCGATAATATTACCCGTGGGCTCAAGGCGCACCTGACCCCCGCATCCCCCGCCATTATTCCCGTCGGCGGGCCGGAAAGCGGGGGCGGCAGAAACATTGGCACCATTGGCGTGGACAACCCTGTGGCCGCTGCGGCCGAGCAGTCCAGGATCGATAACATGGTGCAGGGGCTGGAACAGTCCGTGGAGCAGAACCCCGATACGCAGGCGGCGGCAAGGAACATGTCCGTCTCCTTCGGGCGGGATGATATCCGGATCGAACTGCGTGACGCCAACAACACCCCCATGTTCGACACGGCCTCCGCCACCCCCAATGCCGCCGGGCGCAAGATGCTGGAGCAGATTGGCGCCTGGCTGGCCCCCATGCCGGAGCAGCTTTCCATAGTAGGCTATACGGATGCGGATCAGTATCGCGCCACCAAACATGGCGCGGGGATGTCCAACTGGACCCTGTCCGCCCTGCGGGCCGATGGCGCGCGGGAAGTGCTGGTCAAGGCAGGCTACCCGGATCGCAATATTCTGAGCGTATCAGGCCGTGCGGATCGGGACCTTGCGTTACCGGCAGACCCTGCCTCCGCCGCCAACCGGCGCGTGGTGCTTATCCTGCACCGCCGCTTTGTCAATCCGGGGGCTGATGGCGGGGCCATTGTGCCCCTGACCGCCGGTGGTGGCGCACCCGCAGTGCCGCCGTCCGCCGGGCAGGCTGGCCAGTCTGCTACTCCGCCTGCCGCTCCGGCGGGGAATGCGCCAGCCCCTTCCGCAGGCGGGCAGGCTCCTGCTCCTGCGGCCCCGTCCGTGGCCCCCGCAGCACCAGTCCCCGCTGCCCCGGCTCCCGCCGCCACGCGGCGGCATCGGGGTGTGCGGGTGCGTAGCGTAACACGGCCCGGTGCGGCGCAGGGCCAGCCGCCAGTGGACCAGCCTTTTCAGCCCTCGCAGGATACGTGGACACCCGCGCCGCAGTAGTCCGCCCGTAACACGATGATGACCGTGCCGCAGGCAATATGTGCCCGCCTGGTGCAAGTAGATGGAAGTGGAGACCGTTAAATGCTGTTCATCGGGGGGCTCATTTTTGCGCTGCTCTGCGTATTTGGTTCGTTTGTGGCATCCGGGGGGGCGCTGGCACCCCTTATCATGTCCATGCCGTTCGAACTGCTGACCATTCTCGGGGCCGCGGTGGGGATTTTTGTCATGTCCAATTCCAAGGACGTGCTCAAGGAGTTCCCGCACTATCTGCGCCGCACCGTTAAGGGGCCACGCTACAACAAGGCGGCCTATACGGAGCTGCTGGTCACGCTGTTCCGCTTCATGCGGCTTGCGCAGTCCAAGGGCAACATGGCGCTTGAAGAACATATTGAAAACCCGAACGACAGCAGCATTTTCGCACTCTCCCCCAATGTGCGGGACGATGTGCCAACCCGTGCGCTGATCTGCGACTACCTGCGTCTGGTCAGCCTGAACATGGATGACGCCTACCAGCTTGATGAGGTCATGGGGCGCGAACTCAAAAAGAACCTGAGCGAAGAGCTGCATACTTCCGAAAGCCTGCAAAGCATTGCAGACGCCCTGCCAGCTCTTGGCATTGTGGCCGCCGTGCTCGGGGTTATCAAAACCATGGCTTCCATCAGCAAGCCGCCGGTCATTCTGGGTGAGATGATTGCAGGCGCACTTGTGGGTACCTTCCTTGGTGTGCTTTTGTCTTATGGCGTTGTGGCCCCACTTTCGTCTAGAATGCGCGATGTGGTCATGCAGGACGCACGGTATCAGGACCTGATCCGCACGGTATTTGTGGCGCATCTGCAAGGCAATCCGCCGCAGATCTGTGCGGAAATCGGGCGTAAGGACATCCCCCATGCGTTTATGCCAACATTCGCAGAACTGGATTCCGCTTTGTCCGAAGCAAGTAACCCCGGCGCTGCTGCCGCAGCCTGAGGACCATAAAATCGCGGTGGCTGGCCTGCTGGCGGGACGGAGGATGTGATGGGTATTAAATCAACAAGTGCCACGGGTGCGACCGACAGCGCGCAGGATGCGCCGTTTTCCGCCCTGCTTGCTGCCATTACGCCCCGTACCACCACAACGGCGGGGGCTGTGCCTGCCACAGCACCCTCCAGCGGTTTTGCCGCTGTGCTGAAAAGCATGTCCGTTACGCACACCACCACGCAGGCGCGCGCGCCTTCCACCGCTACACCGGCCTCCACCACCCAAGGGGCGGTGGATACCGCTCCAGCGGACAACACCGACCAGAGCAGCACGGAAGCCGATAACACGGCGGCAAACAGCACTGCGCAAGGGCGTGTGGATGCGGCCAGTTCTTCCGTGGCGCAGGCCACTACCAGCCCATTAACCAGCAGAACGGCAACGTCCGGCACCGCCGCCGCACAGGCGGGGCAGACACAGGCAGCTCCCGCCAGCCAGACCGACAGCAGCGATGCGGATACGCAGGCAAGTGCTACGGATGCGGCAGATAGTCAGACCACCACAGCCGATGCCAGCCAGACCCCGCAGGCCCTGCCAGCGTGGAGCATGGCGGATACCCTGATGCAGATGGTCATGCAGGGGGCCAGTGCGGTGCAGCCGCAGGCACAGGTGGCAGCCACCAGCACACCGACCCAGACCAGTGCACTTGGCACCGCAGATGCGACCGCCACCGACCCCGTCAGCCTGAATACCGCCACACAAAGTGTGCTGGGGCAGGGGCTGAGCAGCCTTTCTGCCTCGGTTACGCTCCAAAGCGGGCTTGCCGTGCAGGATATGGCGGCGGCAATGGGGCTGGGTGGATCTGTTTCCTTCCTCAGTGGTTTGCCGGGCATGGGCGGGGCGTCCGCCGTGGTGGAAAGCCTGAGCAGCGCTGGAACCGTGGGTAGCCTGACAGCGGGGAGCCTGACTGGAGGAAGTCTGACTGGGGGCGGCACGGCCTCCTTGCCAGTGGCGGGCATGGCGGCGTCTGCCGTACAGCCAGCGCTGGTGCAGCAGGCCGCCAGTCTTGGCAGCAGTGCAACAGCCGCACCAACCACAACGGCGGTAAGCGCTGGCACATCCTCTGACCCTGCTGCCGTTATGGGTGCAGCCAGCCAGAGCAGTAGCGGGCAGGTTTCTGCCGCGGCTACCAGTACGGCCAGTGCTGCGGTCTCTGGCCAGCAGGGGGCACAAACGGCGGCTTATACGCTCCAGCAGGTGGCGGCTGTGGTCAGCAATGTGCGTGTTACCCAGTCCTCCTCGGGGGCGCAGGCTGTAGCAGCGGATGGTATTGCCGGATTGTCCCTGACTGCGGGGGATGGCGTGGCTTCAGCTTCAGGCCCGGTGGTGGCGCTGGGGCAAAGCGTGCAGGAGGCGGTGGCCCAGAATCAGGCAGGTTTTTCCGACCAGTCGGAGCAGGGCGCCGGGGAGGAAGGGCAGGCTCTGCTGGCGGATGCCGGGGCAACGGGCAGCACACTGGCGCAGGCGACAACGCAGGGTGCGGCATCCTTTGCCTCCACTTTGGGTACGGCATTAGGCGGGGCATCCGGGCAGGCGGCAACGCCCACACAGGCCGGAGCCGCAACGGCTACCGCCACAACGCAGGAAGAGGAACAGGCCGGTGGTCTGTTCTCCCTCGCCAGTACGGACTCTACGGATACCGGGGTGTCCATGACCGTCATGACCGCGGATTCCACCCCCGTACACGTGCGTGTGCAGGGGACGGATGGCGTAACAACGGGCGTGGTGCTCCAGAGTGAGGATGCCGCAACGGCGCACCATCTGGCCAACACACGGCACGAGCTTGTTGCAGCACTGGATGCTGCGGGTGTAGATGTAGGGCAGATCAGAATTGACGTTGTCAGCCCGAGCGACACGGGCAACACATCCTCCCAGCAGGAAAACGGGGGAAGTGGGTTGGCCGGTGGCGCTTTGGGTGGTGGCAACACCAGTGCAGGGCAGGGCAGTGGTCAGCCTTCTGGCGGGAACGGGTGGGCTTCCGCCTCCGTGTCCGCCACACAGGAGCGTAGTGCGGATGCGCAGGATGGCAGCGGGGTTGCCTCCACCACCCGCACATATGATGGACGTGGGGTTAATATTACCGCCTGACCCGGGCGCATGAGGCATACTGAGAAGGAAACGGGCGCATGTCCACGACGTCACTGACGACCAACGAGTACACCCTGCTTTCGGCAGCGGAGTCGGCTGCCAAGAGTTCTGCCTCCACATCCAGCTCCACGTCTTCCACCTCGTCCTCCACCTCCTCCACGGCGGCTCTGTCCTCCCTGGCAGATAACTACACCACGTTCCTGACCCTGCTGACCACGCAGCTCACCCATCAGGACCCCAGCAGCCCCATGAGCAGTGACTCGTTCACCAGCGAACTGGTGCAGTTGGCCGGGGTGGAACAGCAGGTGGAAACCAACAGCAAGCTCTCCTCGCTCATTTCGCTGAACGAGAGCGGGCAGCTGAGTGCGGACAGTGCGCTTGTGGGGTCGGAGGCTACGGCAACCTCTACCACCCTGCCATTGCAGAACAGCTCGGCTACGCTCAACTTTACCGGTTCTTCCGGCCAGACGGTGGCCATTGCGGTTGCCAACTCGGCTGGCACCATTGTCAAGGACGATCTGGTAACCGCTACCAGCGGCACCAATACATGGACGTGGAACGGCACGGACAACAGTGGCAACCAGTTGTCCGATGGTGCTTACAACGTGTCGGTCAAGACCATGGATTCGTCGGGCAATACGTCGGATGCGACCTTTACCGTTACGGGCACCATTACCGGTATTCAGACCGGCACGGACGATATGGAAGTCCAGATGGGCAGCGCTACCATCCCCATGAGCAAGGTGACCAAGGTGTCCACTTCAAGCAAGTCCACCACCTCCTCCTCATCTTCCTCCTCTTCAGACACGTCCTCCTCTTCCACGGGGACTTGATGGCTGGCGGGGTATGGTGCGTGCCATACCCCCTGTTATGGCGTGGTTTGGCTGTTTCCTTTTCCACGCAGGTTAGAATAAAACCAACATATTACTTAACATTAGATTGACGGACCGGGGGTGCAACCGGCTATGCCTTAATGCTGATCACTCGCAATAAGGCGGAAAAATATGCTGGCCTGGTTTACCGAAAAAGCGCCTTTGCGGCGGAAAATTTCTATCGTCATGGCCTGCTTGCAAGCCTACATGATTTTGCAGATTCTTGTGCAGCTTGTAAGCTCCGAGATGGATCTTCCGCTGGCGGTGCAGCGTTATCTGGGCCTTGGTGGCTTTGCCGTTAGCTCCGTTATGGTATTTTTGGCCCGCTGGGTGCTGATCAGCCGCGCAGCCGTACCGTTCGAGACCATTACCGCCCTGACCGAACGCATTGCATCGGGCAAGCTGGACGAGACCATTCCCTACACAGCATGGACGGATTGTGCCGGTCGTCTGGCCAAGGCGCTGACCACCTTCCGCACGGCCTTGGTCAAGCAGCTTGACCTGCAAAAAATTGCGCAGGACAGCGCGGCCGAGCAAAAACGGCTGAGCGACCTTACGCAAGAACGCGCCGTGGAGCAGAATGGTCTGATTGTTGAACTGGGCAAGGGGCTTAAAACGCTGGCGGACCGCAATCTGGCCTTCCAGTTTACCACACCGTTTGCTCCCGAGTTTGACGCCCTGCGCCGTGACTTTAACGAGGCCGTGGCCTCCCTGTCCGAAGCGATGGCCGATGTTGCGGCGGCTTCCGCCCTTATTCAGGGTGGGTCGATGGAAATTGCCGAAGCCTCGCAGGATTTTGCCCAGCGGACCGAACGGCAGGCTGCGGCTATGGGCCAGATGGCTGCGTCCATTACCAGTGTAAAAAATGGGGTGGACAACCAGTCCGAAGCTGCGCAGGAAGCCCGTGCAGCCGCCCAGAGCGCGCATGATGCCGTGCAGCGTTCCACCAAGGTCATGCTGTCTGCCATGTCGGCCATTATTGGTATTATTGACGACATAGCCTTCCAGACCAACCTGCTGGCCCTGAATGCCGGGGTGGAAGCCGCCCGCGCAGGGGATGCAGGGCGTGGGTTTGCTGTGGTTGCGACCGAAATCCGGGCGCTGGCGCAACGGTCCTCCACCTCCTCGCGCGATATTCGTAGCCTGATCGAAGTGTCCACCAAGCAGGTGACCGAGGGCGTGCGCCTTGTGGAGCAGACCGATCGCGAACTGAAGCTGGTGGTTGGTCAGGTGGATGCCATTACCCGCCATGTTGCAAACATTGCCACCGTGGCCCGCGAACAGGTGGGAAGTCTGGGTGAGGTCAATACCGCTGCAACCCATATTGATGCTACCACACAGCAGAATGCCGCCATGGTTGAACAGACCGCAGCGGCCGCCCATAACCTGACAAGTGAGGCCGTGAACCTTGTTAAGGTTGTTGGCCACTTTACCCTGCCCGGTCAGGGCAATGTGCTGGCGGCATCTGGCGGGGGGCGGTCGCGCCCGGCTCTGGCCAGCCCGGCGGCCCGGCTCCAGTCCGCTCCGCGGCAGTTGGTCAGCAGTGGGGCTGATGGCTGGTCGGATTTCTAGCCCCCCAATCCCCAGCCGGGGTTAGGGTGTTCTGCAAGGCCGGGTGCCCGCAAGGGGCCCGGCCTTTTTGCTGCGCGTGGTGTGTGCTCACTCCGAGTTGTTGCAAAACGCGTTGGGCAGCGGTTGGGAATCCGCAAAAATATAGAAAATTTTTACGAATTCATGCCAACACTCGGCCTGTGGGTTCCGTTAGGTTGCTCTGGTCACGCACTGGTGCCGGGTGTAGAATGAATGACACAGACGTTGCTGGTTTTTGCCTGTTGGGTAGGAAGCAGCCGATAAAGATATGGTGTAATCATGATCCATCCAGCAATGCGCGCCTACCAGAATGTGGCCGGGTACTCCCTAACGGACCGACAGGCCGATGCAACCTGCTTCAGACTGCTGATAGAAGAGCTGGAAACGGCGGCAGCCAGTTCCGACCCCTCTGTTCGGCTTAAGGCGCTGACCAAGAACCAGCGCTTGTGGTCCATGATCATGAAGGCGAATTCGCTGGATTCGGGCGCCACGAATTATGAAGACAGGGAGCTGTTTGTAAGGCTGGCCTCGCAGGCACAGCGTTACGGCATTCGTGCCATTCTTGACACAAATCTGTCCCTCGCTCCCTTGATTGGAATTGCAGAAACCGTTCTGGAAGGCTTGGAATCATCCGCAGGTCCCGAGCAGGGGTTTGATACCGACGCCATGCTCTGAACGGTTGGGGAGCCAACATTAAGGTGGCTCGACTATGGAAAATTCGGATGTGCGCGCAGGCGGGTGGCAACCTGCATCGATAGCAGACAGACTGTCCTTTATGGGCATAGAACGGCGCGAGCGCGATGTGCTGGCCAGTATGCGCCCCGATATGGCGACAATTTTGGATGAGAGCCTGTCCGAATTTTATCAACGTGTGCATGACGTGCCCGAGCTGGCCCGGTTTTTCCCAACCGAGGCCACCACAACCAAAGCCCGCACCTTGCAGCAGATGCATTGGGAGACCATTTTGTCCGGCAAATTTGGGCCGGACTACGTTAGCGATGTTACCCGCATTGGCCATGCACACGCCCGCATAGGGCTGGAACCCCGCTGGTACATAGATGGTTATGCCGTTCTGCTGGATGCCATCTGCCGCCGCCTGATCCAGCAGGGGGTGGGGGCCATGCGAACAGGGCGGCGCTTTGGCCTTGGGCGCGGTGCAGCCGAGGCCGATGCGGGGGAAAAGCTGGGCCACCAGATCGGGGCCATTATCAAAGCGGCTTTTCTGGACATGGATCTGGTTATTTCCACCTATCTGGCACGGCTGGAGGAGGAACGGCAGAAAGCGGCCTCCGAACGCTCGGCGCTGGAGCAGATCGCACAGGCACTCGAACGGGTGGCCGAGGGTGATCTGAGCGCGACCCTTGCGCAGGATGTGGCCGAACGCTCCCCCGTACTTGCGGCGGCTTTTGCCAAGCTCAAAACCGGGCTGAACACCGTTGTGTCCGACATACGCGAGGTTTCCACACAGGTGGAGGAGACCGCATCTTCCATCAGCCATTCCCATGCCCGGATTTTAAGCCAGAACGAGGCGCAGGTCGGGTCCATTCATCGGCTGACCAATGCCACGGCAACGCTAGAGGCATCGCTGGACGATGTTTCGGGGCAGACCATTGCGGCCGAAAGTGCCGTGCGCAAATGTGTGGAAGCCGCAGCCCGTGGCAACACCAACATGCACGGTGTAAGGGCCACCATGGCGGATATTCAGACCGCGTGGAACACAATTTCCGACCTTGTGGGGTCTATTCAGAACATTGCCGCGCAGACCAACTTTTTGGCCCTGAATGCCAATGTGGAGGCAACGCGGGCGGGGGCCATGGGGCGTGGTTTTTCGGTTGTGGCCATGGCTATTCGTGACCTGTCGGTCAAAACATCCCACGCGGCGCGGCAGATTGCCGCCAGTGCGCAAAAAAGCGAGGCGGTTATTCGCAGCGGGGCAGAATCCGTGCAGCAGATGGTGGCTGACCTGTCCGATATTGGGGCAGGCATTGCTGTGGTGAACAACGCCATCCGCAAAATTAACAAGGAAATGGGCGGCCAGCAGCAAAGTGTTAAAGGCACCCACCGTGAGGCAGCCGCTCTGCGGGACCTGACGGAAAAAACATCGTCCATGACCGAACATGCCTCCACAGACTGCCACAAACTGACCCGCCGCTCGGCCAAAATGGTCGATCTGGTGAGCAACTTTGTCCTCTCGGATTACGAGCACGATTACGAGCAGGCCTATGGGCAGCCCTACGGGCAGGATTATGGACCGGATTACGAGGATGATTGCCCGGTTGCCGCAGAATAGACGGGCATAAAAAAACCGGCCTGCTGGGGAGCAGGCCGGTGCACAGACGCTTTGGTTTAAAAGCGGTTTACTGCTTCATGGCGATGGTGGTTTGCAGGAGCTGGTCTGCCGTGGTCACGATCTTGGTGTTGGCGGTGTAGGCTTCCTGCGCAACAATCAGGGCGGACAGGTCGCTGGTCAGGTCGGTGGTGGAAGATTCCACATAACCAACGGTCAGGGAGCCTGTTGCGTTATCGCCCACCAGCCCGGTCTTGGCGCTACCGGAGGAGGCTGTTGCGGTGTATGCCTGACCATCCACGGCCAGCAGGCCGTTAACGTTGGCAAAGTTGCTGAGCGCGACCTTGCCAATAAGCTGCGTATCGCCGTTGTCAAACACAGCCATAACGGAGCCATCGCTCTCAATTTCCGCACTTTCATACGTGCCGGAGGTCACGGTGTCATTGCTCAGGGCTACAGGTGTGGTGGCTGATGTAGAACTAAAGGTTACGCCGCCAGTACTGCCAATAGTTCCAAGGCTGATGTTAACAGACTGGGTGGTCTTGTTGGGGTACGTAACCTTGATGGGAATGGTGGCCGATGCACCGCTCAGGGTGGAAGTAACATTTTTAGCCGGGTTGCTGCTGTCAGTTACGGAAGCCAGCGTGCCATCTTTGGCAAAGGTTACGGTGTAAGGGCCTGTGTACCCTTTGGTGCTGTCATCACTATAGCCGACCGGGCTTGTTGTGGTGGACGCCGGGGTGATTGTCAGCGTTGCCGTGGTCGTGCCGTCCGTCGAACTTGTGGTGACGTTGGTCCAGCCCAATGTAATATCGGTTTGGTCGTTCGTCGGTGCGCTTTGATCATACCCGCCATCATGGACCGTCGTTGTAACCGATGTATCGCCAGAGAGGGTACCAGCGGCGCTGATCGTGGTGGTCTGGGTGGGGCGGAACGTAACGTCGGCAACGTTGATCTGGGTCAGCTTTGTGGTGTTCAGCGCACCTGTGGTGGAATCGACCATATAGCCATCAAGGTAATAACCGCTGGTGTTGACCAGATAGCCGCTCTTGTCCTCATAGAATTCACCGTTGCGGGTGTAGTACTGGGTGCTCTGGAACTGGGTTGCCGTAGAGCTGACAGCCCCTTCGGGTTTGGAGACGTTGAACAGCCCGTTGCCGGAGATGGACATGGCCAGTCCGTCCGTGCTGGAG
>JBDNSL010000078.1:0-11255 GCA_047719095.1 Acetobacter sp. | reverse complement strand
CCCCACGGGACGGCGGCATACCCCCCTCTGCCCCCCAGCGGCTGGCCGAGCGCATACGCAACAAGGCGCTGGAATTGGGGTTTGACGCCATTGGCTTCTGCCCGGCCCACCTTGGGCCGGAGGTGCGCGCGCGTTTGCAGGACTTTGTGGCAAACGGCTACCACGGAGAGATGGGGTGGCTGGCCGAACGCACCGAACAACGCAGCCAACCCACAGCCCTATGGCCCGATGCCCGCACGGTTATTGCCCTTGGCACCACCTACGCCCCCGAGGGCGATGCGCTGGCAACCCTGCAAAAACCCGACTGCGGCAATATTTCCGTCTATGCCCGCCACAGGGACTACCATGATGTGGTCAAGGGTATGCTCAAGCATCTGGCCCAGTTTGTGGTGCGCGAGGGCAGGCTGGCTACGGCAGGCGCACCCGAGGTGAAGGTATTTGTGGATACAGCCCCCGTGGCCGAAAAACCTCTGGCGCACAAAGCCGGGCTGGGCTGGGTTGGCAAACACACCAACCTTGTCTCCCGCCAGCATGGGAGCTGGCTGTTTCTGGGCGAAATCTACACAACGCTCGCACTCCCCCCCTCCGCCCCATCGGGGGGCGGGTGCGGCAGTTGCACCCGCTGCCTGCACGCCTGCCCCACACAGGCTTTTCCCGCGCCCTACCAGATGGATGCACGGCGCTGCATTTCCTACCTGACCATCGAGCACGCAGGCCCCATTCCCATGGCATTGCGCCCGCTGATGGGAACCCATATTTACGGCTGTGATGACTGTCTGGCCGTCTGCCCGTGGAACAGGTTTGCCAAAGCGGCCAGCAATATCAAACTCCAGCCCAGAGCGGAGCTGATTGCCCCCGATCTGGCAGCCCTGAGCCAGCTTGATGATGCCGCGTTCAGAACTCTATTTTCTGGCTCTCCCATCAAACGGATCGGGCGGAACCGCTTTGTGCGCAATGTGCTGATCGCCATGGGTAATTCCGGCAGGGCACACCTGCTGCCCCATGCCCACACCCTAAGCACAGACCCCGACCCGGTTGTGCGCGATGCAGCCCTATGGGCCATAACACAGCTTGAAAGCCCCCCTCTATGAGCAGGCACCTGCGCAAACGTAGCCTGATTCTAGCCGGACACGACACCAGTGTTGCCCTTGAACCCGCCTTCTGGTCCGTGCTTGAGCGCATGATCGCCCATAAAAACGTAACACTGGTGCAACTGGTAACACAGGTGGACGCCAACCGGGCACCTGACCAGTCCCTTGCCTCGGCCCTGCGGGTTACAGCACTGCAATGGCTTGATCAGAGCATAGAGCCACCCCCAGCCAGAACCCGTTTTTAAAACCGCCTCCTATCGGTGGGGGCAGGCTACACGCTGGCCGTCTTGTTATCCGGCTAAGTGGCCCTCCACCGTGGTCACGCACTGCCCGCCCACATCCACCTCGCCCTTTGGGCCAACACGCACGGCAATCTGGCCCGCACGGCCAACACAGTGCCCTTGTGTCGCGCCATAATGCTCCACACCGGGCGGCAACAGGCCATGCACGTGCCGGAACACGGCAACACTGCCATTGCCGCTGCCACAAACCGGGTCTTCGAGCACACCTTGCGATGTTGCAAAGGAGCGGACCTCTATATCCGCCCCCGTGGGGGTATGGGGGGCAAACACGCTTATTCCCGTTGCCCCAAGGCGGTTTTCAAACACCTGCGCGCGCCCAAAATCAGGCGTGAGAGCCAAAAGCTGGGCCACATCCGCCACCTGCGCCACAATCCATACAGGCCCCACATCAACCCTGAGCGGAGGGGCTGCGCGGTCCACGCGCACACCTAAGATCGCGTCCAGCTCGCGCATATCTGCCTCATCCAGCATAACCTGTCTGGCAGGAGGTAATGTAAAGGAGAGCGTGCGCTCCGCGTGGTGCCCCTCCACCGTCAACCCCACAAGGCCCACCCCACATTCCTGCACCAGCCGCCCGTTCCGGGGCGCAATGCGCCCGGCCTCCAGTGCGGCATGGGCACTGCCTAATGTCGGGTGGCCTGCAAAGGGCAGTTCGCTCCGAGGCGTAAAAATACGCAGCCTGTAATCCGCCTCACTCTTTTGGGGTGGAAGCACAAAGGTTGTCTCCGACAGGTTGGTCCAACTGGCAATTGCCTGCATCGCCTGTGTGTCCAGCCCATGAGCATCCAGCACAACAGCGACCGGATTGCCGGTAAACGGTGTTCGGGTAAAAACATCCACAACTTTGTAGGCACGCTGCATAAAATTTCTCGCATGATGCATGTCAGAAAAACCAGAGGGGAGAGGGCTGCGCCACCCGCACGCAGTGTTATGGCGCGGGTGCGGGTGCGGGTGCGGGTGCGGGTGCGGGTGCGGGGTGTATGGCCGACAACAGGCCCAGCACAAGGCGGTTAAGGGGCACATCCAGTCCATGCCGCTCGGCAGCCCGAACAATGGCCCCGGTTATGGCATCATACTCCAAGGGGCGGCCTGCCTGCCTGTCCTGTAGCATGGATGTTGTGCTCTCTGGCGGCACGGACTGGAGCCATGCAATGGTCTCCTCCACATGCCGCGCGGTAAGGGCCGCACCCTCCGCCTGCCCAACGCGGACCACTTCAGCCATGATCTGGCACGCGCTGGCGGCAACGGCTGCATCGCGCAGAATACCCGTTTGCCGCCCCGACAGTGCGGTAAGCGGGTTGGCGGCACTGTTGGCCAACAGTTTGGCCCATACTACGGTGGTCATGTCCACCGCAGTACTGGCGCGCAACCCACCCGTTTGCAGGGCGGCAACCACGTCGTCCACACGCCCGTTAGCGGGCAGGCACAGATCGGTCTGGCCGATTCGGCGCAGGACCGCATGCCCCGGAGCCGACCGCTCGGCGTTAAAATAGACAATAGCAGGCAAGCTGAGTGCAGCAGGCGCATGGGCTGCACTGCGCGCACTGTGTTCCAGGCCGTTCTGGGCCACCAGAATACGCGCATCTGGCCTGTTGAATGCGGCAATCCAGTCCGCCACATCCACAGTCTGATGCGCCTTGACCGCTACAACCGCCAGTGTGCAGCCCCCCAGTTCCGCCGGGGTGTGGGCATGTGTAACCGGGTAGGCAACATGGCCCTCTCCCTCACGCACACAAAGCCGCGCAAACGGGCTGCGCGCACCACAGACCCGTACACCCCACCCTGCACGGGCAAGGGCTGCGGCCACAACAAGCCCCACCCCGCCTGCTCCGATCAGGGCAACGGTTGGCTGTGTAGGAACGTTATGGAGGGCCGTATCTGGTTTCATGCCTTCTCTTTTAGGCAGTGTTTGCGCCAAATGCGATATGGGCACATTGCTGCCCAGCCCTGACCGCAAGCTTACGCAGGCTAGGGTTCCACAGCAGAACATGGTAAAAGAGCCGTATGGCGATATGGGGCAAAATATTTGGCGGAGTCACCGGCTTTGCCGTTGGCGGGCCACTTGGTGCGGCTTTGGGCACAGCCTTGGGGCATGCTGCGGACAGCGGTACATTGCTGCAACCACCCGCTATGGGCTGGAGCGACCGATGGGCCGCCCGCGCCCGCCCCGACCCCAATGGAGCCGCCGCTTTTATGGCCGCCAAGTTGGCCGCCACTTTGGGCAAAAAAGACCAGCTTTACGGGCTGACCTGCGTCATTCTGTGCGCCAAGCTCGCCAAATGCGACGCACCGGTCAACCGGCGGGAAATTAACGCCTTTAAGACCCGCTTTCGTGTACCCGACGAAAACATGCGCGATATTGGTCGCCTGTTTGACATGGCCCGGCAACGCACGGACGATTACGAAGCCTTTGCCCGCGAGCTGGGGCAGGCATACGGCAAGGACAAGCCCCCCCTTGAAGACCTGATGGGGATCTTGTTTGCCATTGCCCGTGCCGATCTGGCCGCCGACGAACCCCTTGCCCCCGAAGAGCTACGCTTTCTCAAACGGGTGCATGCGTTGTTCGGGCTGGGGCACGGAGCGTGGGAACGCGCCGAGCAGGGCCGTGCCCGCGCCGCCATGGGGGAGGAGGACGCCTATACCACCATGGGGGTCAGCGCCACGCTCTCCAACGAGGAGTTGCGCGCACACTGGAAAAAACTGGTCCGCCAGTACCACCCCGATGTTATGGCCGCACGCAATGCCAGCCCCGAAGAGGTGCAGGTTGCCTCTGTCCGCATCTCCAAAATCAATGCTGCATGGGATATCATCAAACGCGACCGGGGGCTGTAACTACGGAGTCCCGCAGGCCCATCACATCATGGGCAGGATGTGCGACTTTCTGGCAACAGCAGTTGCAAAAACCTACTTCTCCCGGCAGAAAGAGAACATGCAAAGGGCGATATTTTGTCCCCTGCCCTCTACGCAGAGAAGCCCTGCCATTGCACCCTGCGTTTCTCATGGTAGAGAAGGCAGCAATAAACAGGTCTGCCCGGCAGGCCATGCGGACGTCACAAGGCAAAGGTAAAGGTGGCAATGATTTCAGGACGGAACGGCTCACGGCTCCGCCCTCGCGCTCGGGATCAGCATGATCAGGCGCGGGAAGGTTCCTCGGTACATCGCCGTTTCCGTCTGGGAACACTTTGCCTTGGTTTTGTGCTGCTTGGCACGGCCGGGTGCAGTTCCATAAAAGCCCCCGTTCCCAAGGACCCGGACGCCCTTGCCGAATATCAGGCAGCGAATGACCCGTACGAACCGTTGAACCGCAAAGTGTTCAACCTGACCATGAAGTTCGATACATGGGCCCTGCGCCCGGTTGCCAAAGCCTATGTCTGGGCCGTGCCACGCCCGGTGCGCAACTCGCTTGGCAACATGATTACAACCATGAACGAACCCTCCGTGTTCTTTAACGACGTGGGCGCAGGCAAGCCCCGCCGTGCTGGGGACTCGTTCGTGCGCTGGTGCATCAACATGACCGCAGGGATTGGCGGGCTGATTGACGTGGCCAAAATGGCGGGCTTCCCCCACCATGACAACGATGCGGGCCTGACCATGGCCAACTGGGGCATTTCCTCCGGCCCCTACCTGTTCCTGCCCATGGGGCCGTCCTCGTTCCGTGATGGCATCGGCTATGGCATTGATCAGGGCCTATCCCCGTGGGATTACGTCCCCCGTGGTTATGGGTTGGTCAGCTTTAACTGGGCTTACAACATGATGGGGGTTGTGCACGGTCGCTCCGAGCATCTGGAAGATCTGGATGCTTTGCAGCGTGACGCTCTGGACCCTTACGCCACCATCCGCAGCGCATACCAGCAGCAGCGCAAGGCACAGGCCGAGGCCATTAAAAATGACCATCGCGCAACCGTGCCCGACTGGTATCAATAATTAACAACAAGAAGGTAGCGCAAACATGAAACTCGTTTCTGGTCGCCGTATTGTTCTTGCCACTCTGGCCCTGACATGCGCCAGCGGGCTGTTTGCGCTGCCTGCCCGCGCAGCCGATAACGCCAAACAGTTTATTCAAAGCTTTGGCACCCAGCTTGTCACCATTGTAAACAGCCCCGTTCCCCTGCCGGAAAAGAAAACCAAGGTTCTCCCTCTGGTGCAGAAGAATGTGGATATTGATGGCATTGGCCGTTACTGCCTTGGCCGTTACTGGAAAATTGCCACCCCTGAGCAGCGGCAGCATTATCTGGTGCTGTTCCATCAGGTGCTGGTGAACGCCATTACCGACAAGCTGGGCGAATATCGCGGTGTCAGCTTTACCATTGGTGATGTAACCAAAACCGGCAACGAAGATTCCGTTAATGCCACCCTGCTGCGTCCCCAGCAGCCCCCGGCCTCCATGCAGTGGATTGTTGGCTATGACAGTGGGCAGCCGCAGGTTGTGGACGTGATTGGCGAAGGAGCAAGCCTGCGCCTGACACAGCGTAACGACTACTCCTCCTTTATTGCCCGCAATGGTGGCAATGTGGATACACTGCTTGCCGCTCTGCAAAAGCAGTTGGACCGCCATAATCAGGCCGCAAACTGAGCACAGAACAGTTTTTGGCGTTGACGTAAAAAAGCACCCTTCGGGGTGCTTTTTTTATGCGCGTTTACTTTCGTACACCATCATGGTTTGCCCGTTTCGGGTAAATGTTTCGCAGACATGCATCCCAATGCCGCCCAGAATGGTGCGTGAGGCCACATTACTCTCCGATGCCACGGCAATAACCCTGTGCAAACCCGCATCATGGGCAAAGTTCAGGGCCGCGTTGGCGGCTTCGCGTGCAATGCCTCGCCCTCTGGCACCAGCAAACAGGGCAAAGCGCAAGCCAAACCCACGGCCATCTGGCCGGTCATGGATGCCGGTCATGCCCACAAACTGACCATTTTCATGGATGGTGAAAATACCAACACGGTGACAGGCCCAAAAGGCAATGTCATCCGCCATTTCGCGCTCTGCCTGCTGGCGGGTGCAAACACCCCCCAGCATCTGACCAAAAGCGCCGCCATCGGCCTTCAGGCGCACCATGTCTTCCATATCCCGCCATGTGACGGGCTTGAGAAGCAGGCGAGGCGTTCTGACCGAGCGTAAATCCACCGCTCAGCCTCCCCTAATAGCAGGAGACCCCACCACAGGGGGGCCTCCGCACACGCATGCCCTTAGCGGGCAAGCGGTTTGTAATGGATACGTCCGGGTTCCGTTGCATCCGGGCCAAGACGACGGCGCTTGTCTTCTTCATAAGCCTGAAAGTTACCCTCGAACCATTCAACGTGGGAATCACCCTCAAACGCCAGAATATGCGTTGCCAGACGGTCAAGGAACCAACGGTCATGGGAGATGACCACAGCGCAGCCAGCAAATTCGGCCAGTGCATCTTCCAGCGCACGCAGTGTATCCACGTCCAGGTCATTGGTTGGTTCGTCAAGCAGGATCACGTTGCTTTCCTGCCGGAGCATCTTGGCCAGATGCACGCGGTTACGCTCACCCCCCGAAAGGACGCCAACCTTTTTCTGCTGGTCGGACCCTTTGAAGTTGAAGGCTCCCACATAGGCACGCGACGGCACGGCCCGCTTGCCCAGATAGATGACATCCGTCCCGCCTGAAATTTCTTCCCACACGGTTTTATCGGGGGACAGGTCATCACGCGACTGGTCAACGTAGCCGAGCTTTACGGTTTCCCCGATTTTCAGCTCGCCTGAATCTGGCTTGTCCTGCCCGATGATCATTTTGAACAGGGTGGACTTACCAGCACCGTTTGGCCCGATAACCCCCACAATACCGCCCGGTGGCAGTTTGAAGCTGAGGTTATCAATCAACAGCCGGTCCCCAAACCCTTTGGTCAGGTTGTCGGCCTCGATAACCGTGCCGCCAAGGCGGGGACCGGGGGGAATGACAATATCAGCCACACCACCCACTTTTTCCGCACTGGCGGCCAGCATTTCCTCATATTTGGCAATACGGGCCTTGCTTTTGCTCTGGCGGGCCTTGGGGCTGGCGTTAATCCACTCCTGCTCGGCGGCAAGAGCACGCTGACGGGAGCTTTCTTCCTTTTCTTCCTGCGACAGGCGCTTGCGCTTCTGTTCCAGCCAGGAGGAATAGTTGCCCTCGAACGGAATGCCGCGACCACGCTCGATTTCCAAAATCCAGTTGGTCACGTTGTCCAGGAAGTAACGGTCATGGGTAATGACCATAACCGTGCCAGCGTAGTCACGTAGGGTTTTTTCCAGCCAAGCAACGCTTTCTGCGTCCAGATGGTTGGTTGGTTCATCGAGCAGCAGCAGGTCGGGCTTTTCAAGCAAAAGGCGGCACAGGGCTACCCGGCGGCACTCACCGCCCGAAAGCTTGTCTACCGAGCTATCGGCTGGCGGGCAGCGCAGGGCGTCAAGTGCGATCTCGAGCTTGCGGTCCAGTTCCCATCCATCGCCTGCGTCAATTTTTTCCTGCAATTCGGCCTGTTCGGCCAGCAGGGTGTTCATTTCGTCGTCTTCCATGGGTTCGGCAAAACGGGCGGAAATCTCGTTAAACCGATCCACCGCCTTTTTCAGCTCACCAAAACCCAGAGCAACGTTTTCACCCACGGTCAGTTTGGGGTCCAGCTGGGGTTCCTGCTCAAGGTAGCCCACACGTGCGCCTTCAGCGGCCCAGGCCTCGCCACCATATTCCTTGTCGATCCCGGCCATGATCTTGAGCAGGGTGGACTTACCTGCGCCGTTCACACCCAGAATGCCGATTTTTGCACCCGGAACGAAGGACAGCGTGATGCCCTTGAACACTTCGCGCCCGCCGGGATAGGATTTTGTCAGATCCTTCATCACATAGACGTATTGATAGGATGCCATGATGATGAACTCCCGTTATGCGGAATAAACTGAAAAAATGAAGCGGCTACAGGGTGCGCTGCCGGCTGGGACAGCCTGCGCCCGGCAGGACTTGAACCCGCAACCAAGCCGTTATGAGCGGCCCGCTCTAACCAATTGAGCTACGGGCGCGCAGGCGAGTATCTGATTACGCAACCAGAGCCATTTGGCAAGGGTCTGGGGCAGGAAAATCCATATATCGCCCGTTTAAAATCCGGCTCTTGGCAAGCCGCAGGTGGGCGGATAGGGTCTGCTGCATTCCCTTTGTTTATCGGTTGGAGCAGTGTTCATGGACGTTTCCAAACTTTCCCCCGGCAAGGACGTGCCGTTCGACATTAACGTTGTTATTGAAATCCCGCAGGGTTCCTCAGTCAAATACGAAATTGACAAGGAAAGCGGCGCTCTGTTCGTGGACCGCTTCCTGTTCACGCCCATGGCCTACCCCACGGCTTACGGCTTTATCCCCAACACGCTCGCAGCCGATGGTGACCCCACGGATGCTCTGGTCCTGACCCCCACAAACGTGGTGCCGGGCAGCGTGATCCGGGCCCGCCCCATTGGCGTGCTGAAGATGGAAGACGAATCCGGTCAGGACGAAAAAATCATCTGCGTCCCGCACGACAAGGTGCATCCTGAATTCTCCAAGGTTGAAACCACGGACGACCTGCCCGAAATCACGATCAAGGCCATTGAGCACTTTTTCACCCGCTACAAGGACCTTGAAAAAGGCAAGTGGGTTAAAGTGACCGGCTGGGGCACGAAGGAAGAGGCCGGGGACTTTATTCTCAAGGCTCTGGAAGCCGCAAAAGCCAAATAAGGCGCGCTTTCTCCTGACCTGCAACAGGCATGGCCGCTACGGTGCGCCATGCCTGTTGCAGCGTACCTGCACACCCGGCATCACACCCTGAGTGTGAAATATATTCCGTATAGCGCGGATTATCAGCCCACCAGTTTTGCTCCATGCTGTGAACAACACCTCCGACCCTTTCATTCTGTCATGGTGATGTTCATGCCTGCCCCTGCTGCCGCAACGCCCCCCAAACAGCCAACCCTGTTCATCCCCCATGGGGGTGGTCCGTGCTTTTTTATGGACTGGCCACAGACATGGGACCACATGGCCGCCTTTTTGCGCGGACTAAGCGCCACGCTCCCACAAAAACCAGATGCCATTGTGGTGGTTTCCGGCCATTGGGAGGAGCAGGTGCCCACGCTCATGTCCGGTGCAAAACCGGGCCTGATCTACGATTATTACGGTTTTCCCGCCCATACCTACACGCTGCAATACCCTGCCCCCGGCAGCCCCGCACTGGCAGCCCACATGCGTACCCTGCTGGAGCAGGCAGGCTTTGCCAGTGCCGAAAATGCCGAACGGGGGTTTGACCACGGTGTGTTCATCCCATTCATGCTGGCTTTTCCTCAGGCTGATATTCCCGTTGTAGAGTTCTCGTTGCAAAAGGCGCTGGACCCGGCCGAGCATCTGGCCATTGGCGCAGCATTGGCCCCCCTGCGGGCAGACAACGTGCTGATCGTGGGCACGGGCCTGAGCTACCATAACCTGTCCCATTTCATGAGCGGTTCACCCGTAACCGACGCGCCTGCAAAGGCATTTGATGCGTGGCTGACCCGTAGCGTCTGCGCGCCACCGCCAGAGCGCACCGCGCAGTTGACCCACTGGGCACAGGCCCCCGGTGCGCGCCTATGCCACCCCCGCGAGGAGCATCTGCTCCCGCTGATGGTGGCCGCCGGTGCCGCCGGGCAGGATTACGGCCAACAGATTTACAGCGATACAGTGCTGGGCAAGGCGCTCTCGGGCTACCGTTTTGGTTGAAGCGGCTCTTGTGCGGCCAATTTTATACGGCCGTACAAGACGGCTCGGGCAAAAATGCACTTCTCTGCATTTTTTTATGAAATGCCTGTTGCCAAAGCAAAAAACATCGTTATAAAGCCCCACATACCGACGCACATGACTGATGAGCGTTGGAAAATGCGGGTGTAGCTCAGTTGGTTAGAGCGCCGGCCTGTCACGCCGGAGGTCGCGGGTTCGAGCCCCGTCACTCGCGCCACTTTCCTTTACAAATCAATCGTATCAGAAAGTGGCTCCGAGCGCCCCCTTGCGGGCGTTTACCCAAAGCCGGTCTTGACCGGCCACCGAAGCGGCCGGTTTTAGCCGTACTGTAACACCCCAAAACGTTTAGTTCTGTAGTGCGTCAGCGCCCTGCAATGTTACTGCGACCGCATGCACGGTGGCTGCAATGCGTGCTGCTGTCTGTACGGCGGCGGCCCCCAGCGCATCCCGCACGATTTTCTCATGGCTGGTCACGCACAGGTCGCACCCGTTGATAATGGACACAGCCAGACACCACAGCTCAAAATCAGCCTTGTCCACACCGGGGTTGCCAATCACGCTCATACGTAGCTGTGCTGGCATTTTGGCGTATTCACCGCCCGCCATATGCACAAAGCGGTAGTAAATGTTGTTCATGCCCATAATGGCATTAGCGGACTGCGCGGCAGCCAGTGCCTGTTCGGACAGGACATCACGGAACTGGGCCACAATTTCACGCGTGACGTCATCATTACGCGCAGCAAGGGCTGAGGCTACAAACGTGCCAGCAAGCTGCTGCGGGGTCAGGGCAATATCACTGGCCAGAGAACCCAGATTCAGGCGCAGGTCCTTGGCGTAATCGGGAATACGATCTTTGAGTGCATCTATGGACATGACTTTTTCCGTCGTGCTTTATTTTGGGGAAAATCGTGCCAGACCAATATGTGGCGAACTGGAACACATAGGCACAGCTCTTGGCTGCCGGTCGGGCCAACCGACCCAAGTAGAATGGTGTGAGCGGTCGCGGGGGGGGGCCCCCCGGGGGCGCCCCCCCCCCCCCCCCCCCCCCCCCCGGGGGGTGGGGGGGGGGGGCGCGCGGGGGCGGCGGGGGGGGGGGGCCGGTGTTGGGGTGGGGGGGGCCCCCCCCGCGCG
>JBDNSL010000077.1:0-11317 GCA_047719095.1 Acetobacter sp. | reverse complement strand
GGAAAGACCGTGCGCGGGACAATATTGCGGCGATCAAGCTGCTGGCCACACTTGAAACCGAAGACCGTAATGTAACCCCTGACGAGCAGGTTGTGCTGAGCCGTTTCATTGGCTTTGGGGCGGGTGAACTGGCCAACGCCCTTTTCCCCCGTGCAGGAGAACCTTACCGCGCAGGATGGGACAGCATCGGCAAGGCACTGGAGGCTGCGTGCAGCGAGACGGATCATGCCGCCCTCGCCCGCTCCACCCAGTATGCCCATTACACGCCGGAATATATCGTTACCGCCATCTGGGACATGCTCATGAAGCGTGGCTTCCAGGGCGGGTCCGTTCTGGAGCCCGGCTGTGGCGTTGGGCAGTTCATCGCCCTCAGGCCCGAGCGTCTCGAAGGCCGGATGGCCTTCACGGGCATTGAGATGGACAGCATTGCCGCACGGATTGCCCGCAAGCTCTTCCCCAAACAGTGGATCAGGCACGAAGACTTCACGAAGGCAGCTCTGGCAACCACCTATGATCTGGCGATTGGCAATCCGCCCTTCTCCAACCGTCTGGTCAACGCAGCGGATCACCGTGAGCTGCGGGGGTTCAGTCTCCACGACTGGTTTATCGCCCGCTCAATTGCTGCCCTGCGCCCAGGCGGCTTCGCCGCATTTGTCACGTCACGCCATACGCTGGACAAGGCTGACCAGAAGGCCCGTCAGCATATTGCCGAAGAGGCTGACCTGCTGGGGGCCGTGCGTCTGCCCGCAGGAGCAATGCGTGCGGATGCCGGCACCGAGGTCGTGCTTGATCTGCTGGTGTTCCGCAAGCGCATGATCGGCGATCTGCCCGGTGATCAGGCCTGGCTGGAAACAGCACTCCTGCCAGACAGCGATGAAGGCCATGGCCCGCTGAGCATCAACCGCTATTTCCTCGACAATCCCGCTCAGGTTCTGGGGCGGCATGGCTGGGCTGGCAGCCAGTTCGGACTGGATTACTGCTGTCTGCCGGTATCGGGCGTGGACCTTGAAACTGCACTGCCGGAAGCTTTAGCCCGTATCGCCCCCGAGAGCCGGTTTCTCCCACCTGTGGAGCAGCGCATTACGCGGCCAGAACTGGATGGCCTGCGCGTGGGCACCGCGGCATCTGGCGCTGACCTGAAAGAAGGCAGCTACTATCTGCACAACCGTGTGCTGCATCAGATCGTTGGTGGCGCAGGTCAGGAAGTGCCCATCCGCAAGGGCGACCAGAAGGAAGGCCTCTTCCAGAAACACGCACGCATCATTGAAGCCCTGATCCCCGTGCGGGACGCGGCAAAGGCCGTGCTGCGCGCCCAGATGGACAATCATCCCTTCACGCGGCACCAGCACCGGCTACGCCAGACATGGCAGAGTTTTACCCGCCAGTTCGGGCCGATCAATCTCACCAACACCACGGTCAGGGTTAACGCCACCACCGGTGAGGAAACCGAAAGCCGCCGCAGACCCAACCTCCAGCCGTTCTATGATGATCCCGATGTCTGGCTGGTCTCCTCCATTGAAGAGTATGACGAAGCGACACAGACAGCCCGGCCGGGGCCGCTGTTTACCGAGCGCGTCATCCATGCACCGGTCGAGCCCGAAATCCACTCCGCTCATGACGCGCTGGCGGTCTGCCTGCATGACGCGGGGCGTGTCGATCTGCCCCTGATCGCCGAGCTGACGGGCTGCAGCGTGGAGGAAGCCCTGAACGCACTGGGCGAGGCCGTCTATCTCGATCCCGAGGCCTCGTGTCCGGGGCGCGATGTGTGGGTGGCAGCAGACGAACTGCTCTCAGGGGCTGTGCGCACCAAGCTTGCGGCAGCCCGTGACGCAGCCCAGCGCGACCCGCGTTTTGCCCGCACGGCTGCAGCTCTGGAACGGGCCCAGCCCGAGGATCTGAGGCCATCCGACATTACCGCCCGCCTGGGTGCGCCCTGGCTGCCAGTGAGCGACATCATGGCCTTCACCCACGAGGTGCTGGGGGTTGAGGCTGTCATCCACCATACCGCCGAGGTCGCCTGCTGGAGTGTCGAGAAGCGCGCTTTTCTCGGACGGGCCGAAGCAACCTCGGTCTGGGGCACGGAACGCCGTCATGCCGGAGAGCTGCTCGAAGACGCGCTCACACAGGCCTCTCCAAAAATCTGGGACACGATCAGGGATTCAAACGGCAACGACAGCCGGGTGCTGAACACCCAGGAAACCGAAGCTGCGAAGGAGAAACTCGCGGCCATCCGTCAGGCGTTCCAGAACTGGGTCTGGCAGGATGCCGAGCGCGCTGACCGGCTGGTGCGGCTGTATAACGACACCTACAACAATCTCGTGCCGCGCACATTCAACGGTGATCATCTCCGGCTGCCCGGTGCAAGCACGGTCATCACCCTGCGCGAACACCAGAAGCGGGTGATCTGGCGGATCATTGCCGCGGGCAGCACCTACATCGCCCATGCCGTGGGGTCGGGCAAAACCTTCTCCATGTGTGCCGCCGTTATGGAGCAGAAACGGCTGGGGCTGATCAGCAAAGCGATGATCGTGGTGCCAGGGCATTGTCTGGCCCAGATGGCCCGTGAGTTTCTGATGCTCTATCCGACTGCCAAAATCCTTGTCGCGGATGAGACGAATTTTGCAAAGGCCAAACGCCAGCGGTTTCTGGCCCGCGCAGCCACGGGCAACTGGGATGCGATCATCATCACCCATGACGCCTTCAAGTTCATTGCCGTAGAGGCCGCCTTTGAGCGCGGCATGATCGACGAACAGATCGAGGCCTATGACACGCTGCTCTGCGAAATGGATAAAGACGACCGGCTGTCGCGCAAGCGCATCGAGCACATGAAGGAGGTCATGGAGGCGAAACTCGAAGGGCTGGCGAGCGTCAAGGATGACCTGCTGCATCTGGGAGAACTGGGAATTGATCAGATCCTCGTGGATGAAGCCCAGCAGTTCCGCAAACTGAGCTTTGCCACCAATCAGGGCGACCTCAAGGGGGTGGCCCCAGAGGGCTCGCAGCGGGCGTGGGATCTGTTCGTCAAGGCCCGGTATCTGGAGCGGGTCAATCCCGGTCGCGCGCTGGTGCTGGCGTCAGGCAGCCCGATCACCAACACACTGGGCGAGTTGTATTCGGTCCAGCGCTACATGGCGCTTGATGCCCTGCGTAGTCGTGGGCTTCATGAGTTTGACGCATGGGCAGCCAATTTCGGGGAGACCCGGACCGAACTCGAATTGCAGCCCAGTGGTCTCTACAAGCCCGTCACGCGCTTTACCGAGTTCGTCAATGTCGCCGACCTCATGGCGCTCTATCGTGACTTCGCCGATGTGGTCCAGCAGGACGATCTGCGCCGCTATGTCAATTTGCCAGCCGTGCGCGGTGGGCACCGCCAGATTGTGGTGGCACCAGTTCATGCCCGCTTCCGTGCCTATCAGAAGACGCTGGCCGAGCGGATTACCGCGATCGAGCGTCGCAAGGGCAAACCCCAGAAAGGCGATGACATCCTGCTCTCCGTCATGGGGGACGCCCGTCATGCGGCTCTTGATCTGCGCTTTGTCGGCTGGGGCCGGGCAGGGGAGGGGGAGGACAGCAAGCTCGATCTGATGATCCGCAACGTCTTCTCCATCTGGCAAGAGAGTGCCCAGAACCGGTACACCAATCCCGAGACTGGCCAGCCCTACGCCCAGCCCGGTGCGGTGCAGATGATTTTCTCGGATCTGGGCACCGTGGGGGCGCAGGGCAAGCGGGGCTTCTCCGCCTATCTGTGGATGCGTGACGAGCTGGTGCGCATGGGGGTGCCGCGCGAGCAGATCGCCTTCATGCAGGACTACAAGAAGGCCGAAGCCAAGCAGCGTCTGTTCGGCGACCTCAATGCAGGCCGCAAGCGTATCCTGATCGGCAGCACCCAGACCATGGGCACGGGGGTCAATGCCCAGCAGCGGCTTCTGGCCCTGCACCATCTGGATGTGCCCTGGCTGGTCTCCGACATCATCCAGCGCGAAGGGCGCATCGAGCGCCAGGGCAACCAGAACCCCGAAATACGGATTTACGCCTACGCGCAGGAAGGGTCGGTGGACGCCACCAACTGGCAGCTCCTCGAACGCAAGCTGCGCTTCATCGCGATGGCCATGTCTGGTGATCGCTCTATCCGGCGTGTGGAAGATCTGGATAGCGACGGCAACCAGTTCGCCATGGCCAAAGCGCTGGCCTCGGGCGATATGCGGCTTATGCAGAAAGCGGGTCTGGAAGCGGAGCTCGCGCGGCTCGAACGTCTCTATGCGGCCCATTACGATGACCAGTTCGCCGTGCGTCGTGCCGTCCAGCAGGCCGAGCGCGAGATTGCATGGGCGCAGGCACGGATCCCGCTGATCGAAGCTGATCTGGCGGCCCGTGTGGCCACGCGTGGGGAGGCCTTCAGCTTTGAGACTGAACGCGGTGTGATCACCGAACGTGAGAAGGCGGGGGCGTTCCTGCTGGCTCAGCTCCGTCTGGCGGTCAGGAACGGGCAGGAAGGTCGGTGGACGCTGGGTCGTATCGGCGGGTTTGCCCTCACGCTGGATGCCGTCAGCCGCCAGCGTTTCGCCGAGGACAAGGTGGTGACCGAGGCGGGGCTGTCCGTGGCGTTCGCGCATGGAACGGTGGACATCACCGTGGATCAGGACACGAAACCTCTGGGGCTGGTCGCGCGCATCGAAAACCTCGTGCTGCGTCTTGATGGGGAACTGGCCGACACCCAGAAAACCCGTGATGAGGCCACACGACGGCTGCCCGCCTATCAGGCCCGGCTGGGAGCACCCTTCCGCGATCAGGCGCTGCTCGATGAGAAACGCAACGCGCTGGCCGAGCTGGAAGCCGATCTTGCTGCAACCAGCAGGGAAGGGGAGGAAGAGGCCCCGGCCAACGATGACATCCCGCCCACAACAGAAGAGGACGATGCCGCCAACGCGCTCAGGGACGCAGCCTGAGCCACGCGGGCCGTCCGGCGTCACAACGTCGGGCGGCACACTGGAAACAGATGTGGATCATAAGCCCTCAAAGGAGCCGGAGAATGGAGCGGATCGACTTCACCAGCTATGACCGGATTATTATCGCCTGTAGCGGTGGCAAGGATAGTATCGCTACCTTGCTGCATCTTCTGGAGTGCGGTGCGCCGGTAAACCGTATGGAGCTATGGCACCACGATGTGGACGGGCAGGGACCATCCTTCATGGACTGGCCGTCCACCACGTCCTATGTCCACGCCTTGGCGAACCACTTTGAAATTCCCTGTTACCTGTCATGGCGCGAAGGTGGCCTGAAAGGCGAGATCCTGCGCAATGGTGTGCCCACCGCTGCCGTGCTGTGTGAGACCCCCGCAGGGCTGGTGCGCCGGGGCGGTACAGGCCCTGTCGGTACCCGCCTGCGGTTCCCGCAGGTGAGTGCCAGTCTCAGCACGCGCTATTGCAGTGCGACCGCCAAGATCGATGTGGCCGATATGGCCTTGCGTGCGCAGGATCGCTTTCTGGGGAGCCGCACGCTGTTCGTGACCGGGGAGCGGGCCGAGGAGAGTCCGAACCGGGCCCGTTACGCGGTGTTTGGCGCGCATCGCACGGACACTCGTGACAGTCGGCGCAGGTGCAGGCATGTTGATCATTACAGGCCCGTACATGCATGGAGCGAGGCACAAATCTGGGCCAGCCTGCAAAGGTATGGCGTAATTCCGGCCCTTCCTTACCAGCTTGGTTTTGGGAGGCTCTCCTGTGCGCTCTGCGTGTTTATGAGTGTGGATCAGGCCGCAACTTTGCGGCACATTATGCCAGAGCATTTTGACGCACTGGCTTTGCTGGAGCAGACGTTTGGTTGCACCATGAAACGCGAGTGCGGGCTTCATCAGTTTGCTGACAGGGGCCGGGTCTATGCGGCGGCACTGGCACGGCCGGATCTGGTCGCCCGTGCACTGGAAGATCAGTGGCACGGGCCGGTTGTCACGTCACGCTGGGTGTTGCCCGCTGGAGCGTTTGGGGAAAGTGTGGGGCCGGGATAGGGCCCTTTGGAGGGGAAGCAAAAGGTCTGGATCAAGAATAAAAAAGTGGGAAATCGACCTGTAACTATATATATTTCTTCTCCACTTTGTGTGGTTCTATTTTTGGCAGACTAACTATTTTTCCTGATTCAAGAGACTGATTAATTTCGTTAAGTCTATGATCAATTAAATACCAGCAGTTCAACTTAAATACGGAATAAAATTCTGTATACGATGCTATTATATTGGTGTTATTCAGAAGAAAATACTTGATAGAGTCAAGTTGAACATTAAATTCTTCGTTGAATTTGCCTTTTGGCGATTCTTGCAACGACAAGAAATTGCATAAATATGACACTCTCTTTTTCTCATCTTCTGATATCGCGCACTTATCGTTAAAATGCAGATCCATAATACCAAGAAGTTCTGCTGTGCAATCTTGAGTTTTTTGCCATTTTACTGTCAGTATATCTAACATTCTATATTTTGATGAGAGTTTAATTTCTGTTTCTTTTAAATTAGCCAATTTATTGGAAATGGTTTTGTTTACATCATTTATTTCTGTGTTAATTTCCGAAATTCTGTTTTCATTTCGTTTAAACGAAGAATTTTGTCTAATAGTTAGAAATATAGAAATCATTCCAGCTGCATTCGTGATGGCCGCCGCAACTATTACAGCTATAGGCTGTGTCACATCCAAATACATTTTTCCAATCCTCCTTTTGAAAGGCACCACATTTGTAATTGATCTTCAATGAAAACAATATCAGAGATTTTAGAGACTATGCCTGATTGGGATTTTTTCCCGTCATTATGCATGTCCGAGAAGGAGGCGCAAGCAGACATAATCGAAAGATAAAAAGGGAGGAACGGCTGCCACAGCGTGGGCGGGCGCGCAAGCGCCAGGCGTTGCGCGCCTGCCGGCGCGGCCTTGCCCGCCCGCCCACGCTGCGACCGCGCGGAAAACATCAGGAGATTGAAAAAAGAGCGGATCAGCTCTGACGCAATTGCCTGCCAGTTTTCTCCATGATCAGGAGCCTCTCCATGGAACTGCGCGTCGTCGACCCGAAAACCCTTCTCGACAACCCCGAAAACCCACGCACATCGGCCCCTAATGTCGAGGCCGACAGACGCCTTGCTCATAACATCAAGATAGTGGGGCTTCTGCAGGCGCCACTGGTGCGCGAACTACCTGACGGCCAGCTGATGATCGTGGCGGGCCATCGCCGCCGTCGGGCCTGTGTCCTTGCAAAAATGCGTGAAATGCACGTTATTGTTACGTCTTCAGACGAAAAACTGGATGGTCTGGCGGCTGGCTCCGAAAACATCATCCGCGAGGCGATGACGCAGAGCGAACAATGGCGCTTTGTCGATAAGGCCCGCCGCGATAAATCGCATACAGACGCACAGATTGCCCGCGCGCTGATGGTTACACCAGCCTATCTGAAACGGCTGTCGCTTCTGGCGGGTCTGCACGAACCGATCCTGCACGCGATCGACATGGGCCGTGGTCCGGACTTCAACGACCTGAAGGTGATCGCCGCAGCTCCGGTGGAAGAGCAGCGCGCGGCATGGGCCGAAATGTTTGAGGATATGGTTGAGGACGATGCTGACCCGGCTGAGTATCGTCTGAATGCTGAAGACCCCGAGGACATCGTGCCCTGGCGCGAGCTTGCCCGGTTCCTGAAACAGACGCGCTATATGGCGGTGGATGCCCGCTTTGATGAGGCCATGGCCAAAGCCTGTGGCGTGGTCTGGACCGAAGACCTGTTTGGCGAAGGTGGGAAGGATAACCGCTTTACCGAGGATGGTTCGGCTTATGCCGCAGCACAGGAACAGTGGCTGGCTGATTGTCTGCCCGAGGGCGGGGTCAAGCTGGAAATGGGCGAGTATGAACGGGCGGCCACCCCAGAGGGCTATCTCCGTCTACCGCACTGGATGGAGGCTGAGGAGACTGATGTGATGGGGTACTTCCTCAACCCCAACACCCTGAAGATCGACGAAATCCCGTTGCGACCCAAGGAGGAGGAAGAACAGGAAGTTGCCACATCCCCGGGCAGCATCGCGCCGGCAAATGTTGCTGCGCCGAAAGAGCGGGCGGCTATTTCTGGCACAGGTCTGACGATGCTGGGCCTAATCCGTACGCAGGCGTTGCATGCAGCACTCGACGCTGTTGTTGAGGACGTAGACCCGTGGGATCTGGTTGCTGCCCTGCTGCTGGCCCTTGGCGGCCAGAATGTCTCAGTACACACCGCCGAAAATGCGCATTATGGGCAGCGTGACGCTGCTCTGGCTACTCTCTTCCCCGAAGGGGTGCTGATCCGTGATCCGGCATTGCTGCGGCAGGAAGCGGTTGCGGTTCTCAAGAATGTTGCAAACTGCACGACCAGCCAGCACAGCGGTAGTGGTGTAACGGCCCAGCTGATGGGACTGTTGTTCGACGCCGATGCACAGATGCCCAACATGGCTTTTGATGATTTCCTCAAATGCTTCAGTAAGCCTGGCATCATGGAGGCTGGCAAGGCGCTGAACCTTCTGCCCCGTAACACCGGCAAGGAGATGCGTACCGCTATCATGGCGCATGTAGGGCCTGAGGGGCGCTGGGTACCTGAACAGGCAGGGTTCGAGCCGGCGATCGAAGCTTGGAAAGCGAAACTCGCACGTATGGCATGGAGATTAGAGGCTCATAAGTCTCCTGCGGGTGACGATGAGGAGGACGGCGAATTCGAGCATCTGCTTCCCACCGAAGAAGGGAGAACGGAAAGTGAGCTATACGACCTGAACGAGGCCGAGAGGATTGCGTTGGAAACCCCTGACGCAGGCGAGACCCCTGAGTCTGGGGGGGCGGAAAACGATACAGCCGACCTGAAAGCCGCCCTGCTTGAACAGGCAAGCGAAGTTCTGTCGCCGGACGATACCGATCCGGAAGCGCGGGCCGCGATTAAAGCCCATCTGGACAGCCATCTTGAGGTGGTGCGGATCGCCGCCTGACGGCGGTCGGTTCAAGACCAAAACCCAAAAACACAGACGAAAAGCGCGCCTGCCAGAACGGGGCCGCGCGTTCAAACGGTGGGGCTTCGCTCCCGGCGCTGCGCGCCGCGTTTGAGCGCACGGCCGCCGTCCCGGCAGGCAGCAGGTATTCAGAAAAGGAGAATGCCATGCGTCCGATTACCTTCCTGCCTCCTGCGGCCCAAAAGCCAGTTCCATCACGCTGGGCCTGTGTGGATGCTTCCGTAACGTGCCGGCGCTGCCATCACGAATGGCCCGATGGTGACCCGGCCTACCAGATGGCATGTCGCGGCTGCGGAGCGCCTGCGGGCCAGCCCTGCTGCCGCCCTGAGGGCGGGAACGAGCGTGTGTGCTTCCAGCGTGATCAGGATGCGCGCAGGGCAGGGCTGCTGATCCCCTGCGAGGGGCTGAGCTGGGATGGTCGCCACGACAAGCCCCTGACGCTCTCTCTGAGCCGTTCATCCGACGCTCGCGCGGTGCTGAGTGGTGCGCCTCCAGCCCGTCGTTTTGCTGCCTAAGCCAATGCAGGGAGGCCCAACCGCCCGCCTGCATCCAGAAAAAACAGAATAAGGAATGAAAACCATGAGCGAAATACAGACGATGCTTGAACAGATGGATCGCTACAATCGCCTCAAACGCGAAAGCCAGACTGAAGACAGAGCGACCGTCATGGCGGCCCTGAAAGCGTGTGGCATCACGAAAGTCGTTATCCGCTACGATGGTTATGGTGATTCAGGGGGCGTGGAAGATTGCCAGGTTGAAGGTGGGCAAGGACAGGAAAGCCTGTCGGTGCCCGTGCAGACACAACTCGTTGACTGGTCGTCGGCAGAGACCACCAGTCACACAGCACCGTTAAGGGAGGTGCTGGAAACACTCGCCATGCAGTATGTCGCTGTTGAGCATAGTGGTTGGGAAAACAACGAAGGAGGCTCAGGGAATGTCGCCTTTGACCCGATCGCAGATACGATCACGGTGGCTCATACCGAAAACTATATTTCCCATGAAGATTTCATGCACACTTATTGAGGCAGGCAGGCGGATATGGCGCATAGTTATTTCCACGCATCCATTACAGCAAAAAAATGGGGCGGCGTTCCCGAGGATTATCAGGCAATCCATGACTGGTTTGATGGTTCGAAAGCCATTCTGGCTGACATGCGGCACAGGGCGCTGCGCCATCATGCCGAAGGTATTTTCATGGCCGAGCAGGTTTTTGGTGTCACTATGACAAATTCGGCCGGGCGCACCGTTCCGGTGCGCCTGATTGGCGAACAGCATGTTCTGGATGACCTCGGCCATATCCCGAGTTTCGCGGACTGGGCGCGGGCGATTGCACCTGCGCGATGGATGGTGCGGGGTTCGCCGTACGGAACATCCGTCCAGTCTACTTCTCCAATGGGGGCCTTGCCCATTGCTGCGTAATTGGCTGGTGTAGCGTGTGTCTGACGACTGCTGCGCAGAAATGGATACAAATGCGCTGAGTAAAATATCAGCAAGTAAAACCCATCAAAAACAGCAAAGAGCGCCTGCCAGACCGGGACCGTGCGTTCAAACGGTGGGGCTTCGCTCCCGGCGCAGCGCGCCGCGTTTGAGCGCACGGCCGCCGTCCCGGCAGGCAGCAGACTGTCAAAAAACCATAAAGGATTCAGACATGTCTGCAACACTTGAATACACCCGGCCTGACACAATCACGGCCGAGACGCTCGCGCAGTTTATCGGCACGACCCGGTATTACCGCTACACGATGGGTCTGATCCTGACGGACGGGGCGGCGTATCTGGCCAAAAATGGCGCAGCGTGGCTGCTGGACATTGTGGCGAGCGCGCGACTGGTTCCAGCCGTCAGACGTGCGGAGTTCGAGTGCTGGACGCTTAGGGTAGATCTTACCAAACACTGCGCCGAGGTTGTATGCACGGACGGAAACGGCGAGCGCGAGACCAACATCCTGTATCGCCAGCGTCTGGAGCATACGGATTTCCCACTGGCGAAACTGAGGCTTTACGTTGTGGCCGATAGCGATCCCGGTAAAGTCGTCATGCTCACATCCGAATACTGAGCAAGAGCAATACCACGCCAGTGCCGTCAAAAATGAAAAACAATACAGCACAACCCGTCGCCACATGAACCAGCCAGGACATTGGCAGCTTACCAGAACATCTTAATAGGGTGGGGCAGTAGAATGCTCTACCCTTTTTTTATGCCCTGATGTCAGGACATAACAAGGATTACCAATGAAATTGCATTTTGATCATGCGCTGGTCACCCGCCTGCTTGCCCATGCAGAAGCGGCTACAGAACACACGCCAACTTTTGCGCAGTTGTGTG
>JBDNSL010000076.1:0-11861 GCA_047719095.1 Acetobacter sp. | reverse complement strand
ACATGCAGAAATACCTTGCCAACTCCCTTGGTTTTTCCAAGGAAACGGCCACCCTTATTTCTGCCGCCAGCCTGTTTGTATTTGCCGCCATGCAGCCCCTGTTTGGCGCGGTATCGGACCGGGTTGGGCGTAAACCCCTGCTGCTGTTTTTTGGTGTGGGGGCAAGCCTTGGCACCATACCGCTGCTCAATGCCCTCTCCCACGCAACATCGGGCTGGGTGGCGTTCGGGCTGATTGTTGCGGCCCTGTTCATGGCCTCTGGCTACACATCCATCAATGCCATTGTTAAGGCGGAGCTGTTCCCCACCCGCGTGCGCGCGCTGGGGGTGGCCCTGCCCTATGCCCTTACCGTTTCCATTTTTGGGGGAACGACCGAGTATATTGCCCTGTGGTGCAAGCATGTCGGGCATGAAAACTGGTTTGCGTGGTATGTGTCCGCCTGTGCGCTGGTCACGCTTGCAACCGCACTAACGCTGCAAAAAACCAGCACTATCCCCGACAACACGCCCTGACCCATCCCCCGCTTTTATCAACAAAAGGACAGGGAACAGCCTTTAATTTGCCACAAGCTGACTGATATTTAGGGGAGAACAAAAACATGGAGCGGCCTGACGCCCCGCTCCAAGGAGGCACGCATCATGCGCCGCATGACACAGTTTTTAATGGCCCTGCCCGTTATTGCGGGCCTTGGTCTGGCAGCCCTGCCCTCCGCTCAGGCACAGCCCGGACGGTGGGGTGGCGGTGGCCCCGGTTGGGGCAGAGGTGGTCCCGGCTGGGGCGGACACCACCATGGCGGTGGTGGAGCCATAGCCGGCGCCCTTATTGGCGGGCTGGCCGTTGGCGCGCTGGCAGGGGCCGCCATGAATGGCGGCGGTGGTTACGGATACGGCTATGGGTATGGCCCCCCACCTCCTCCTCCGCCGCCACCCCCGCCGCCACGTGTTTACATGGTGCCGGTCGCCCCCATGGGACCGCCTCCGGGGTACTATTATGGCCCCCCCGGTGGGTATTATGCGGGCTGGTAAGCTCTTACCCGCCTGAGCGCCTGCCCTTTTACCCCCGTGCCTATTGTTCAGCTCGCGCCGCCAAGGGCGCGGGCCTGGGCCAGCACAGCCTCCACATGACCGCTGACCTTAACCTTGGGCCAGATATGGGCGATGTGCCCCTGCGCATCGACCAAAAAGGTCGTGCGGTCTATGCCCATGTAGGTGCGGCCATACATGGATTTTTCCACCCATACGCCATACGCCTCTGTCACGTGCCCTGCCTCGTCTGAGGCTAGGGGAAAGGTCAGGCCGTATTTGGTGGCGAACGTATCGAGCTTTTTAACCGGATCGCGCGAGACGCCGATAACACTCAGCCCCGCCTGCTCAAACGCCTGAAGGGCCTCATTAAACCCGCAGGCCTCCTTGGTGCAGCCCGGTGTGTCCGCCTTGGGGTAAAAATACAGCACAAAGGGTTTGCCCCTGAATGCGGCAGTGTCCACCGTGCGCCCACCACTGGCGGGCATGCTGAACGCGGGCGCTTTGTCCCCCACCTTCAATGCGTCATTTTTTTCCATACTCGTACACTCCTCTAGCGTGTGTCTGGTCGTGTGTGTCTGGCCCAACCCGCACTCAGCCCTCGGGGCGTTCGCCCGGGCCTGTGGGGGCAACCGGGCCGACCAGTTTTTCAAAACAGATCCGCACGTCGCGGGCCAGCAGGTTGGCCCGCTCCATCAGTTCGGGCAGGGTTCGGGCCTTCATGTTCCTCAGCAGAATATTCAGGGCTGCGGGTACAAGGTCTGTCTCCAGTTCCTTGGGGGGGACTGGCCCACACAACAAACGCAGCAGGGCCTGCAACCGACGCCAGAAAAAATCTGCCTGTTTCAACAGTTTTGCATCTGCCGCACCCAGCACTCCGCAGCGCTCCAGCCGCCCCAGAGCCAGCCGGGTGGACGGGCTGCGGGCTTTGGGGTCTGCCGCCACAAGCTGCAATATCTGGGCCAGAAACTCCACCTCCATAAGCCCGCCCGCACGGCGCTTGACATCCCACACCGAGCTTGCGGGCAGGTCGCGCGCCAGACGCTCGCGCATGCTGCGTGCATCGGCCAGCAAAGTCGCGCGTGCAGGGGGGATAGCGCGGATGCTCCCGTCAAGTACGCGCTCCAAATCATGTGCCAGAGCGCTCCGCAGCGCTTGTGGGGCGGCCACAATACGCGCCCGCGTAAGCGCCATGCACTCCCACGTCCATGCGGCCTCCGTGTGGTAGCGCACAAAGGCCGTGCGCGGGACAGCAACCGGCCCCGCAGCCCCCGATGGCCGCAAACGCATATCCACCGCATAAAGGGGGCCTTCTGGGCCGGGTGCTGTCAATGCTGCAATAAACGCATGGGCAAGGCGGGTATAATACTGCCCTACGGCCACACTCCGGGGGCGGGTAAACGCCAACCCCTGCCCGCCTGACGGTTTTGGGGCGGGTACGCGGCTTGCCTGTATGTCCTCCGGGTGGTCAAACACCATAAGAAGGTCAAGGTCGGAGCCGGGCATCATCTCGCGCGAGCCAGCCTTACCCATGGCGATAACCGCCATGCCCCCAGCGGGCACGCGGCCATAACGGCGCACATGGTCGCGCTCCACGGCCTGTTTGATCACCGTCATGATCGTATCTGCCAGCAAGGTCCGTGCGCGCTCGGCCTCGTCCTCGTCAATCCGTCCTTCCAGCAACGCCACGGACAGGCGGAACTCCTCGCCCCGTAGCAGCGGGCGCAGGGTGGTTAGCAGTTCCTCCACATCGGCCACTTCCTCGGCCAGTGTTTTCAGCCGGGCCACCACATTGCGGCCCTCCTCCGGCTCGGGGGCCAGCAGCCCTTCGAGTGCTGAGGGTTTGTCGGCCAGATGGTCGGCCAGAAAGGCCGAGGCATCGAATATGCTGGCGATGCGATCAATCAGTTCGGGGTTGCGCTCAAACAGCGAGAGCAGTTGCACGCCTGCGTGCTGGCGGGCCAAAAGGGCGTCAAACCGGCGCAGGCAGGCCAGCGGGTTGCCGCGTTTGCCAAAATTTGCCAGCAGAGCAGGCAGGAGCGCGCGCAAAAGTGCATGTGCGCGCTCGGAGCGCAGGGCGCGCAGGCTGTTGCCACTCCACCGCCCCAAAACCTGTGCCGCCTCCACAAGCTGGGTGGGAGGAAAGCCGTATTTTTCCAACAGTTCGGCCACCTGCCCTTCTTCTGGGCCGGGCATAAGCACACTGCCCGCCTCCATGCCGTTCTGGGCAGGCTGGATAACAAAATGCCGCTCAAAAATCCGCCGTGCTTCACGCATACGCGGGAGCATGTCCAGCGCCAGAGCCTCGCCATCGGGGTGGTTCATAAAAATGGCGAACGCATCAAACCCCGCCACCGTATCGGGCAGGCTATGGGTCTGGTGGTCAGCCCGCATTTGCAGGCGGTGCTCTGCATCACGCAAAAAGCGGTAGGTGCGGGCCAGAACCTCGGCCTCTGCACGGGGCAGCCTGCCCGAACCCACCAGTTTTTTAAGCGCGCCAAAGGTTGTCTTGTCGCGCAGGCCCGGCTCCCGCCCACCCCAGACCAGCTGCATGGCCTGTGCGATAAATTCAATTTCGCGTATGCCGCCTTGGCCGAGCTTGAGGTTATGGCCCAAAAGCCACGTGCGGCTGGCATCGGGGTCGGCCAGAACAGAATCGGGCAGTTGCGCCAGATCCGTCCGCCCCGCCTTGCGGTAGCGGTCTATACGGGCCTTCATGTCATGAATATCGTCTATCAGGGCAAAATCGAGGTGTTTGCGCCAGATAAACGGCCTGATCGCCCCCAGAAAACGCCGCCCCAGCGTAAGGTCGCCCGCCACTGCGCGCGCCTTGATCATGGCCGCACGCTCCCATGTCTGGCCCAGGCTCTCGTAATACAGCAAGGCCGCCTGTACGGTGACCGCTGGCGGGGTGGAAGACGGGTCGGGGCGAAGGCGCAGATCGGTACGAAAAACGTAGCCATTCGCATCGCGTGCTTCCATCAGGCTAACAAGATCGTTAGTCATACGCACAAATACACGTCGCACCGCGTCTGACTGGGAATACGTTGTGGGGTCGTACAACACTATCAGATCGATGTCGGATGAAAAATTCAGTTCACGCGCACCAAGCTTGCCCATGGCCAGCACCACCAGCCCACACCCCTGCGTGGGGTTTTCGGGGTGTGGCAGATCAAGCTGTCCGGCCTCGTTGGCCTGCCAGAGCATATGTTTGAGTGCGAGTTCGAGCGCGGTTTCAGCCAGACGGCTGAGGGTTTGCGTAACATCCTCCAACGACCAGACACCGCCAAGGTCCGCAATGGCGCAAATAAAAGCTATACGCTTTTTGGCATGCCGAAGGAACGCGGCGACATACTCTCGCCCCGATGTGGCGTCAAACTGTGCGCATGTTGCAAACGCATCGAGCACACAGCTATCCGGCCCCTTGTCCAGCAGAGCCGCAAAAGCCTGAATATCCTCCCGCGCCAGATCGGACAGGTACGGGCTGTTCCCGCCAAGGCACAGCATCAACTCACGCGCACCGGGCAGCGCCATGACCGATGCCGCGACACCGTTCTGGCTGGCCAGTTCCAGCATGTCCTCAACAAACACTGCGGCCCTGTGCCCGTCCGCCGGAGCGGGCCAGTCTGCATCCGGCCAGATCCTCGGGCCTTGCCTGCGGGTCTGTCTTACGTCACGGAAGAGAGAATGATCTGCCTGCGTCATGATATGGCCCGTACTGTGAACCATAAAGGCTTGCTGCGTTGACTTCCAACGGTCAAGACACCTCACCCTCCGTGGGAACAAAAATTCCCCGAGCGCTTGCCATTGGTGCGTGTGTTCTCATCGCCCTGCCATTTGTGGGAACAGCCGCCCTGCTGGGCCGCATGGCGTTTGGTCCGCTGGATATTACACCTCTTGTCCGGCCTTTTCTGCCTATCACCATTATTGGAGGCACGCCTGCACACCCGCCTGCGGTCAGCCTGCGTCTTGGCCATGCCCAACTCCGCTGGAACGGCCTGCGCGAGGGCATGGGCGTGCCCATAGCGGTTGTTCTACAGGACCTCAGTTTTATTACGCCGGGCAACACCAGCCCCAACACCGTGCAGGAAGCGGACATAACGCTTGACCCGCTTGCCCTGATGCATGGCAGCATAAAGCTGCGTACTCTCGCCATTAAAGGGGTGCATCTGGCCCTGCGCCGCGCCCATAATGGCAGCGTGGGGTTTGACCTTGACCTGCCCCCAACACCCCAGACCCACCAGAGTGCGGGGCTGGAAACCTACGGGCTGGAAGAAGCCCGCATAGAAAATGCCACCATAAGCATGGATGACCGGCTGACCGGCACCCACTGGCTGGCCTCCGATATTGGCGTAAACCTACGTTTGCGCACAATTGGCCGGAGCACGGGAGTGACCGGCACCGTAACGCTAAGCATAGCCCCCCTGAACAACCCAGACACCAAACTGGTGCTGAATGCGCACGGCGCACCAACCAATAATGGCCAGCAGATTGCATGGCACCTGAGCACCAACACACTCAGCCCCGCCACCTTTGCCCCCCTGCGCCCCGAACTGGCCAAGGCGGACCTTCCGCTCAGCATTGCTGCGGATACGCTGTTTGTCCCCACAGCAAAAACGGCGTGGATGCTGCCCGGCACGCTTGACCTGAGCGTATCCCTTGGCGCGGGCCATGTGGATGCCGGTGGCTCACACTATGAGGTGGACCACGGTACGGTCCATCTGGCCATGCAACTGGACCAGAGCAAAACAGAGACAACGCCCGTCACCATTACCCCCTCCATCAACCTGTTCCTGCGCAACCCCGGCACCCCCGGGGACGCCACGCGCGCACTGAGCGTGAGCGTAAGCGGCGCGCTCAATGCATCCGACCTTATCCAGCCCGGCAGCATAGATGCCCGGCTGAGTGCAAACATTCCCCATGTCTCGTTTGAGGACCTGACCTATTACTGGCCCAGCCTTGCCGCCAAGGGCGGGAAAAAATGGGTGACGGAAAACATTACGGCAGGCACGGCCACCAACCTTTCCACCACGGCCGAACTGGCAAGCAGCAAAGGCTGGGGCGGCATCAAGCTGACCGGCATACACGGCGGCATAGATGCCACGGGCCTAACCATCCACTGGCTGCGCCCCATTACCCCCCTGCAGGGGCTGGACGCCCGGCTGGATATTATCAGCCCGGACAAAATAAGCATTCATTTTGACCACGCCTACCAGCTTGTGGACCGTACAGGTAAAAACGTGGGCCAGAACGGAACAGGCCGGATAGAGGCCGGGCCGGGCAGCATGGATATTGTTGGCCTGACCGAAAAAGACCAGACCGGAATAATTGAAGCCGACCTGCATGGCCCCTTGCAGGATGTGGTGGCCCTGCTGGGCGAACCACGCCTGCACTTGCTTTCGCGCCATCCACTCAGCCTGACGCGTCCACGCGGCACGGCCAACCTGCATCTGGGGCTGAGCCTGCCACTGATCAGCCGCGTAACCATTAACGACATGACCATCCGCAGCCATGCCGATGTGACCCATGCCTCAATCGGCAATGTTGTGGCCGGGCGCGACGTGGCCAATGCCCGCTTTGGGCTGGACGTAACAACCGACGGCCTCACCCTTGCCGGGCATGGCGTGGTTGGGGGCCTGCCCTCCGACCTGACATACGACATGGATTTTCGCTCCCTGCCGCCAGAGGCGGTGGCCGAAAAAGCACATCTGACATCACGCATAACGCCCGACACGGCCATGGCCGCAGGCATTGCCACGGGTGAGCATTTTGGTGGTAGCGCAGACCTTGCCGTGGACTACCAGCAACTGGCCAACCACACAGGCACGGTCGGCCTGAACCTGGACCTGAACCACTCGGACATCCGCATTCCCATGTGGCACAAAACGGCGGGGCAGCCTGCACAGGCCTCCGCCACCCTTATGCTCGATAAGGGGCAGATCACCGATGTTGATCGCCTTCAGGCCTCCGGGCCGGATATGAGCGTGGTGGGCAAGGCGCAGCTACGGGCCGGGCACGCACCCGAGCTGATTATTTCCTCCTTTAAAATTGCCCGCTCGACCGGCCACGCCAAACTGGTGCTGCCCCAGAACCAGTCTGGCAACATGATCCATGTTGGCGTTTATGCCGACACGCTCGACCTCTCCCCCCTTGTCAGCAAGGATGAGCATGAGCAGAGCACGCCACAAGCCAAAAAACCCGGCAATTACCATGTGCCAGAAGCGGCCACCGGCAAGCTGCACGGCCCCCCCGGCACTGCATGGGCCATTGACCTGAGCGCTAACCAGTTGTGGTACAGCAAGACCAAACAGCCCCTGCGTACCGTACAGGCCTATTTTGAAGATAATGGCCTGCGGCTGGAAAAAATGCGCTTTACCATGCAAGGCCCGGTCCCAGCCAGCATGACCCTTGTGCCAACAGGGGCCAACCGCACACTGCATGCCCATATTCCAGACATGGGGGCTTTTCTGGCAGCCTTTGGTATTCTGCCCGACGTAAAGGGTGGTCAGGCCAGACTGGACGGCACGTTTGATGACACACAGGCAGCCGCCCCCTTTAGCGGCAGGCTCAGTGTAACCCCATTCACCATCAAAAAAGCTCCGACCTCGCTTCAGGTTGCGCGCAACATCTCACTTTACGGGTGGCTTAATGCCCAGAACGCCAACGACTTTCTGGTAACCCACCTGAACATGCCCGTAACCTTTGAAGATGGCGTGCTGGAAATCCATGATGGCACAACAGGCAACGGCGCACTTGGCGCAACACTCGAAGGCCGGGTTAACCTCGACCACAACAACATAGACCTGCACGGCACCGTAGTGCCCGTATTTGCCCTGAATACCCTACCGGGCAAACTACCGGGCATTGGCAGGCTGTTCAGCCCGGAAAAAAACGGCGGCCTGCTGGCTGTCACCTTTGGGGTTACAGGTAATCTGGAAGACCCGACCCTGCATATAAACCCCTATTCCATTTTTCTGCCCGGCGCATTGCGCGAGATGTTCTGAGAGGGAGCGTGTTTTTGCGATGGCAGGTCAGATGCCGCATCGCGCGAGGCGGATGTATCCACCCCATCGCCCACATCGGGCAGGTCCGCATCACTTTCCTGCAAATACACAGGGTCCTGCACGGTACGGTTGATGGTCGCACTCAACGCACCTGAATGAACCAGATCGCGCAGGGAGGAATCCTCGTCCCCCATGTCGGTATCCACTCCGTTGCCGCTGACCTCCCCCACCGCATGCAGGACCTCCCCTGTGCGGGGGCGAACCTTCTCGTGCAGCCAGTGGCGGGTGTGGGAGACAACGCTGGACGCATCCGCCGCCATACAGGACTGCATATGCGTTAAGGTAATGGTTTCGGTTGTAACAATAGCCTGTGCTGGAACGCCATTCTCGGGGTGTCTGGCCGTGTCCGGCTTGCTGACAAATACCGTGCCGGAGGGCACCACAACCAGCGTTTGTGCAGGCTGGGCCGCCTGAGCGGTTATGCAGATGGTGGTTGGCCCATCCACCGCCTGAGCCTGCGCGCCGTGCCGCGCCAGCCCAAAAACCGCACATGCCGTAGCAAGTAACGTGATGTGGCCATAGGTTGTATTGCGCATTCCATCCCTTTCATGCGTTTTGTCACCAATGGCCATCAATCCCTACGTTACGGGTGTGCTGGTGCTTCCTGCTTTAAACCGGGCGGGATAACAAACAGGCTATCGGGCTGGGCCGCACGGACCACGCTTAGAGCGCGCACCGTAATCTGCCCGCCCTGCGCAACCTGAAGCAGCAGCCCATCCGCCGTGTAACAGGCATCTGTCGGGTGGCCATCCGTATCTTTTGTGCGCCATACTGTGCACTGCTCACCCGCCACAACGGAACTCCCCAATCGTGCATAGGAGCCGACCATTGCAGGCTGCCCCGGCGGGGTAAGCTGCTGTGTGCCGGGTACGGGCATAACGCTTACACGCTTGCGCCCCATGTCCACCACACTCAGGGTTCTGTCCCGCCATGAGGTCAGCATGAACACGGCGGATTTATCCGGGTCCAGCCGCTGGCGCAGGCTTGCGGTCTGCCAACGCATACGCTGGCGCGCACTGGCATCCCCCTGAGGGGAGGCAAGCTCATACTCCACATCCACATCCACCGACGGGGTTATGGCCGGGGCCTCCGCGGGGAGGTTATCCTGTGCTGTGGCAGATGTTGCCGGGGCCGCCTGTGCTGTGGCACTGGTCTGTTGTGCATGGGCTGGCAGCACCGGAGCCAAGGCCAGACCAAAGGCTACAGCAACCCGCGCATGACGCGACAGCCTTGTAGAGCATACCCCCATTACCGGCTCTCCCCTTCCTGTGCAGCATTGCCTGTGGGTAAGCTGGTTGTGGGGCCAACACCTTCCGTCGCATGGGTTTCCGGCTGGTCCGCAACATCCGAACGGGGGGAATGCGGAGTGACCTCCAAAAAGCCCGCTGGCGGCTGAAAAGCACTGACCGGCACAACATCATACGCCACCTTCATGGCGCGCAGGCTACCATTTAGCCCGTCCACGTCCACCCCATCCTGCTGGAGCACAAACCCGTCATCTGTCACGCAGGTTGCGGCCTTGCCCTGGGCTGAAACCGCCTGCCATTTTGTGCAGGGCTGGCCTGCCACCACATCACTCCCCGTTTTGGTAAACTGCATGGACATATCGAGCAAAAATGGGTTGCGCACCCCTTCCTGCTGCACCAGCCGGGTATAGACGCGACGGTCGTTGATAATGACCAGCACCTCCTGTGCAGCACGGTTGAGAATAACCGCGCCACGGCTCTGGTCGCCTTCCATGCTGGTCATGTAGTTAATACGCATTAACCCGCCATCGCCCGAATACAGCACCTGCACATGGCGGCTTGTAACGGGGGTGTCTGCCTTGGCACCTGCCTGTAGGTCCTGCTCGGTCGGGCGGGGTTGAAAAATATAGTCTATCACCGCATCGCGCCCCGGTGTCAGGCGGGGGTGATCAGTTGCAAGCTGGGCATGCAGGGGGGGAGCCACAAGAGCGGACGCGCCCAAAACACCCATGGCGCACAGGCAAGGTACGCGCAGGCTGCGTGCGCAGGCCGATAAAAATTTGTCTGTCGCCAAGTCCATCTCCATTTTTCCCATGCCAGCACCGTTTGCGAACACGGCCCTGACCCATCTGTTTTGTACTTTATGGCGGCCTTACATACCGCGAATTTCTGCTTCCAGCATATCTGGCGCAACCGTATTGGACCAGCAGGGCTGCATGCCTACGGCCTGTGCAAGCTGGCGTTTGTAGTCTACCGCCGGTATTTCCACCCCGCCAAAACGCGCAAGGTGCTCCGTGCCAAACTGCGTATCAAGCAGAATAAAGCCGCCAAGGCGCATACGGGCCACCAGATGTACAAGAGCCACCTTGGAGGCATCTGTTACCCGGCTGAACATGCTTTCGCCAAAAAACACTCCCCCCAGAGCAACACCATACAACCCGCCGACAAGTGCGCCCTGCGCGTAACACTCCACACTATGGCCAAAGCCCATGGTATGTAGTGTGCAGAACAACTGGTAGATGCGGCTGTTGATCCACGTACTTTCCCGCCCTTTGGCCGGGGCGGCACAACCGCGCATAACAGCGGGAAAATCCCTGTCCACGCACACATCAAACCGGCCCGACAGCACTGTGCGGCGCAACCGGCGGGGCATGTGAAAAGCCTCCAGTGGCAGCACGCCGCGCGGGTCGGGGTCATACCAGCTCAGGGTCGGGTCATCCTCACCTTCGGCCATGGGGAACAGGCCCGCAGCATAGGCCCCCAGCATGAGTTCGGGCGTCAGGCCATCGGGCATATCGTATTTGCTCCCATGTTGTTTCCCCCACCCCTGCTTATGTGCAACCTGTTTTTCCCGCACTCGTTATCAGGCATGGCTGCATGCGGTGTAGCGCGCCGGGCGCGATATGCTACCGTGCGGATAGAAATAAACACATCCCTGCCCGGCCCACCATGCCGCACCATGGAGATTTTTTGTGACCACCCACACCCCACGCCTGATCCGCTCCACCCGTCTGCTGGATGGGGTGGAAGAGCGCATCCGCTCCGAGTTTGATGCCCCACCCCCGCCCGAGCACGCCCTGAACACAGCAGAACTGCTGGAACTGGCCCATGCCTACCAGCCCTTTGCCGTGCTGGTCACGCACACCTCCCCCCTGAAAGGGGCTGATGTGGACGCCCTGCCCGAAAGCGTTAAACTGGTGGCAACGGTCAGTGTCGGGCTGGACCATCTGGACGTGCCCGCTCTGCTGGCACGCAACATTGCCGTCTCCAACACCCCCGACGTACTCACGGACTGCAACGCTGATCTGGCCATTATGCTTATTCTGGCCGCCAGCCGCCGCGCTGCGGAATACTATACGCTTATGAAGGCCGGGTGGGGCCGCGCGCTGGGCATGGGCGAAATGCTGGGCCACCGTGTAACTGGCAAACGGCTGGGCATTGTGGGCATGGGCCGCATTGGTCAGGCCGTGGCAAAGCGTGCGCGCGGGTTTGATATGTCCATCCTCTACCACAACCGCCGTCGGCTGGACGCAGCGGAAGAGGCGGGAGCCACCTATTTTGACAAGCTGGAGGACATGCTGCCGCACTGCGATGTTCTCAGCCTGCACATGCCCGGCTCGCCCTCTGCCCCGCCGCTGATCAACGCCCACACGCTTGGCCTGCTCCCGCGTGGCAGTGTGCTGGTGAACGCCGCACGTGGCTCCCTGATAGATGAAGACGCACTGATTGCGGCCCTGCGCTCGGGCCAGTTGTTTGCCGCAGGGCTGGACGTTTTCCGTAACGAACCCACCCCCAACCCCGCCCTGCTC
>JBDNSL010000075.1:0-11933 GCA_047719095.1 Acetobacter sp. | reverse complement strand
ACAGGTTCAATCCCTGTTGCGCCCACCATTCCTGAGCCGCAGAATTCTGCGGTTTTAACCATGTCTCTCCTTAAAAATAAGTCCTCACAAAACGGCATCGAGTGGCACTAATAGCCATCAATCGGCACCCATATCTGTGCCAGATCCGTACCGCGTTACAGCCTCCACCATGCGCGAATCTCATCTCGGTAAGCGTCGGGCATTTTCTTGGCATACCGAGCGACAATCCCCATGGTTGCCCAGCCCCCTTCTTCTTTGAGAGCCAGAACATCTCTGTGCAAACAGTAGTGCCAGGATGCCCATGTGTGACGCAGGTCATGCGGGGTTACATCTGGAACGAAGGCAGTTTTTTCCTTCTCCGCTCCCTTTGGGGTCCATACCCGCATATGCCCCGGGAGGCCGGCCTTTCTGCAGGCCACTGACCATGCAGATTTAATCTGACCACCGCTGGCGCGCCCTCGGTCCGCATAACCCCTGCCGATTCCTCTCCTGTACCGTGGGCGGAATACGGGTCCGTCCCGGTCTGGCAAAGCCACAAGCGCCGAAATGGCGCGGGGAACGAGGTCAACGTGCCGTTCATTGCCCTGCTTCTGCCAGACAACTGCGCGCGCACCTCGTATATCCACGTCACGCCAGTCAAGCTCTATGGCCTCAGACATACGGCATCCGGTGCAGATCAGAAACACGAGGAGAGGCCTGATATGTGGCGAAGCTGATTCTACAAGCCGGGACGCTTCGTCCGGACGCAAAAAGATAGACCGTGCCTTTGGAATGGACGGCCCTTTGAACGCGGGCCTATCGCACCATTGCCTAACGGCCGCAAACTCAAGCACGGCCTTGAGGGGCGTTAAAACCCCTCGAACCTTTGTCGCAGGGGCGGCGTTATCGCCATCCCTCAAAAGATACCGATAAGACTGGTCAACGGCCTCTTGTGTAATGTCAGAAAGCTTCATGCGGCCAAAATGGAGCAGCAGGCGCATGAGATAGTCTTTCGTGGCATCAGACCGGTCCTCTGCTTTGAGATAGGCCTCAACAGCACTTGAAAACGTGACTACCGCGCGTGCGCCAAAGACGCTTGCCCCACGCACGTTTCACCCGTATGCCGATCCGGGTAAGTCTTGGTCACAAGGCGGCAATACCCCTGCGTCTGGCCATAATGAGCAGGGCGGAGCTTCTTCTTTTTCTCTCCTTCCCGACAGGCCCACTTGTGATCGATCAGGAAATCAACCACCCTGGACATGCCAATGCCAAGTTCCCGCCCGGCATCCCGAACGCCCATATCCCCCTCAGCTTCCGATATGGCATCCAGTGCGGCAGCTTTGGGGGAGAGTTCGGCAATCTCGGCATCCTTGGCTTGCAGTTCTTTCTGCTGCTCAAGGGCCAGCGTGAGGGCTTCGACCATGTTGGATGGGGCAGCCACAGCGGGCTTGGCCTCCAGTTCCAACCAGCGGTCAATGATCTTTAACCGCATGTCGGCCCGGTAGCCCGTCACGAGGTTTAGAGTCAGGTTTTTGGGAAGGTTGTAGCATTTCCGCTCCTCTCCCTTGGCGTCCATATAGACGCCCTCAAACTTGAGGCGGTCAATTTTCACATCATTGAGCATCTTCTCAATGTCGCGAACCACGTTGTCGTGCCGCTTGCCCGTCAGATCCGCTATTTCGCGGCTGGACATGGTAAGCGTTGAATAAACGACGGCGTTTATGGTATTTGTCGTCATGTTGTGACTTCCTATGGTCATTTCTGAGAGGCGTCAGACTGCTTTCCTAGGGCGAGGTCTGACGCCTTTTTTGTTGCGTCATTCAGTAGATCGTTAATCACTGCGTTCATGCTTTGACGCCGAACGAATGACAGCGTGTAAAGCCGCTCGTGTATCTCTGGCTTCAATCTGAGCGTTACTCGCATCAAACCGAGAGAAAGACTCTCTCGTTTCATTTTTCCTCTCCTTTATTGTGGTGTCTTTAAGTGACACTATTGGTGTCTTATCGTCAAGTGGAAAAAATGTCACCCACATGGTATTGGTGGGAAAATTATTGAGGGCGGCATGGCTGAGGACGATACAGTACGAATAACATTGAGGATTCCTGCGGACCTTCATAGTCGGCTGTCCTCATCCGCGCACAAATATGAACGTTCATTGAATGCGGAAATAGTCGAAAATCTGGAAAGGGCGGTCCCCAACGATACCCCCTTAGCCGCGTTTTTGCGTGATGAGGCATATGAACTCACCCGGCAAATAGAGAGCCTAAAAGGCATATTAGATGAGATGCAGGCTCAAGGAATGGAATATGCCAGACGCGGCGCTGATGTTTTGGCTGGGGCTATTCTTCGGGTGGAAACAAACTCAGTGACTCGGCATTTATTGGACGCAGAGGCACGCTTGCGGCGTATTAAGAGGGTATTGGGGGAATGAAGGAATATGAACCAGGGGAAGCATCAAAATTGAGGCGTATTGATGGGGAAAATATTCTTGATTTTAATAAGTCATTATCAAATCAAATAACAAATGACACGCTCTCAAATAGAGGCCCAATAGTAGATCAAAAACTATCAAAGGAGCAATTTCTGACGTTGATAGCTCATGCAAGAGAGGACTCTGCAAATGCAACATTCAATACAATTATAATATATAATGAGTTAAAGTCTCTCTACAAGAATATAGCTGTTCTTTTCGTTATTGTTATTTTTCTTCTAGCCTATATAGCGTTCCGGGTTTCATAGACCACACCCCGCCGAGTCCAACAAATCGTGTACATGCCGCCATTGACGCGACTCTTAGTGTACTGGTGGGCTACCCTTCTCGCATTGAAGGGATGAAATCATGGCTTATTATAAAGATATTAATTTTCTAGACTTTAATACGGGCAGCGCGTTTGACGCCGTAAACGCCCTCTCTCCCGGAGACAGAGCAGAATACGCTGGAATTTATCGCTGTACCGGGTGCGGGCATGAAATTGCCATAGCGAAAGGGCATATCATGCCGCCGCAGAACCATCACTCACACGGCCTGCTAAATGGCCCCATTTTGTGGCAGCTTATCGTCGCCGCCAAGCACTGATGGAGTAAGGGATCGGCCTATGGTGATGGGAGAGCCTTCATAAAACTCCTCCCTCGGTTGATGGCCCCAGAGAAGCGGGGCCAGTTTCCCAACTGCCTCCGCTACACATGCAAGCTTGCTGGGCGCAATGCCCCGCTGGCTGCCAGAGCCATACTGCATGAAGTCAATAACCCTGAGAACATCAGGGTCTATTCTTTCTGTAATGATGTGATTTTCCATATCCAAAGGATGCCATATAGTTCATGCGCGAGTACAGGAAAATCTGTACACCCGCGCGGGCCTGCGCTACCCTCCCCCCATGCTCCGCACCATATCCACCGGCGAAAACGATCCGCGTTTACCGGCCTTCTTGCAAGATCGACTGGGCGTGACGTTCTTCCCGCCCTTCACTGTCATGGGGTTGGAAAAAGATGGGCAAATAATCGCGGCCATGCTGTTTAACGTGTACACAGGGCCGGACATTCATGTTACAATAGCAGGCAGCGGGTGGACGCGGCGTCTACTGCGCGAAATGGGCCAGTATCTTTTCGATATTCTTCAGGTCGAACGGTTTACGGCAGTCACAGAAAAACAGAACGTGATTGACTTCGTAGAGCGTGTCGGCGGTAAGCGTGAGGGGGTCCTCCGCAACCACTTTGGCAGAGACCGTGACGGGGTTATCATCGGCGTTCTGGCAGATGAATACCGGTACCGTAAGCATGGTGAGTTCGCCCAAGGCCCCAGACCCATACGCAACGGCTGACGCCCAGAGTCAGTACAACACCATGACTGCTGAAACGCAGCAGCTCATGAACATGACTGATCAGTACACGCCCTATGGAAACGTGGTGTACAATCAGACGGGCACAACCCAAATTACCGGTCCAGACGGGAAAACATATAATGTGCCGAGGTTCAGCCAGACAACCACACTGAACAATCAGCAGCAGCAGACGCTCGACCAGCAGCAGCAGGCCGCCACCAATATTGCGTCAACGGCCAACAACCTGTCAAACACAGGCCTGTCCAACCTGTCGCAAGCTGTCGATACGTCTGGCGCTCCAGCCCTGCAAACTAGCCTCGGAAGCAACTACAGCAGCAGCCCCGGCAGCAATTACAGCACATCTGTGGGCAATGGTTACACAACCGGACTTGGCGGCGGCTATCAGACCAGCTTCGGCGGAGATGTGTCGCAGGCATACAATGCCGCGAAAAACGCCGTTATGGACCAATACACTCCAACGCTTGACCGCAATGCAGAGGCAACGCGGGCACAGGAACTGGCATCGGGCGTTCGGGCTGGAAGCGCGGCCTATAACGCAAACGAGCAGACTATTGGCGACAACTATACTCGCGCGGCAGATCAGGCCACACAAACCGCGCAGTCTGTGCAGAATCAGCTATTCAACCAGCAGCAGAGCCAGGCCCAATTCGGCAACTCCGCTATACTTAATCAGGCTCAATTCGGCAATGAGGCGGCGCTCAACCAGTTCAATGCCCAGAATAACGCAGCTCTTACGGGGCAGCAGTTCACCAACAGTGCGCTTCTCAGCGGTGGACAGTTCAATAATGACGCGCGCAACCAGTACCTGAGCCAGTATTACCAGCAACGCGACCAGCCGCTTAACGAGCTGTCAGCTTTGCTGTCTCAGTCGCAGGTCAACAATGCCAATACGGCGACGAGCGCCACGCCGCAAACGCAGGTTGCTGGCGTGGATTACAGCGGCATTGTGCAGAACAATTATGCCCAGAAGATGCAGCAATCTAACCAGATGATGAGTGGCATCATGAATATGGCCTCATCTGTGGCGGGAGCAGGCGGCAGCATGCTTGGCTCGGACATTCGCATCAAGAAAGACATTTCCCTGCTCATGCGCTTCCCCAACGGCATTGGTCTATATGCCTTCCGCTACAAAGCAAAGCCGGAAGACCAGCATATCGGCTTCATAGCGCAGGAAGTCATGAAGCATTACCCGGAAGCTGTACATGCGCACTCAGAAGGCTACCTGATGGTGGATTATGCCCAAGCCGCAAAGCGCATGGAGGAAGATTTGAGGAAGATGCAGGCCAATGGATAATCCGTTTGTATGGGGCAATGGCGGCCAGCAGCAAACGCCCGACCAGAACCGCATGGCTATTGCGCAGGCGCTACTCCAGCAGGGGCAGCAGCCAGCCAACAATATTGCGCAGGACGCGGCGAATGCCATCAATTCCTTTGCGGGGGGCTATTTGCAGCAGCAGGCGCGCAATCAAGCAATGCAGGGAGGCCAGAGCGACCCGTTTGCAGGTGCGGGAACGGACCCTAATAACCCGCAAACGCGCCCGGATAACCAGAGCAGCGCTCTTTTGTCGCCAGCATCCCAGATAGGGGGCTTTCTGAGCGGTCTTTTCCATCCAGACCCGTTTGCGGGGTCCGGCACAGCGCCTAGCAACGCAAATGGGAGCAGCTGGTAATGGCTAGTTTTCTTTGGGGCGCAAATGGGGAAGAGGTAACGCCAGAGGAGATCGCCCAGCGCAGAGAAATGGCGCAAGCTCTCCTCCAGCGCGGTCAGGAGACCCCGGCCTACAATTGGGCGCAGGGTGCCGCCAACATCATGAACAGCTTCATGGGCGGCTTCATGCAGGGTCGGGCCATGAAGGCCGAGCGCGCGAATGATGATTACAACAAGGCAATGGTTGCCGCCCTTAGCGGAGATGGCGCATTTGGCGGTTCCGGGACAGATGCCTCTGACCCGCAGGTAAATTCTTATCTGGGGTCTGATGAGGCCATGAAGTTGGCGGCCCCACAGGACCAGAGCGACCCGTTTGCGGGCGTGGGAACGGATGCGGCCAGCCCCGTTACGCGGGATGTTGGCGCGCCTTCCAGCATAAGCCCGGTTGCGCGCGCCCTAATCGCCCCCACGCGGCCTACAGTCGGGCAGGCGGCGCAGGCCGGGGCAACGGACCTGATTACGCAGCACTTCCTTGACCACATGCGGCAGGCTGAAAGCGGCGGAGATGCCAGTGCAACCAACCCAAACAGCAGCGCAACAGGCGACTTCCAGTTCACCAACCCCACATGGACCGGCCTGATGCGCCAGCATCCAGAGCTTGGCCTGACGGCAGATGGACGCACAGACCCGGCGCAGTCGCAGGCAGCGGCCAAGCAGCTTGCAACGGACAATCTGGCTTATATGCTGGCGCATGGCGTGCAGAACCCTACGGAAGGGCAGGCATATCTCGCGCACTTTGCTGGTGCCCCCACGGCCACCAACCTTGTGCAGGCGGACCCGAACACACCCGTTTCCCAGATCATGAGCCAGCAGCAGATCGCTGCAAATCCGTTCTTGCGCAACATGACAGCAGGTCAGGCGCAGGACTGGGCCGCGCAGAAAATGGGCGGACCGGGCACGCCCCCATCGGCTGCCCAGCAGCCGCAGCTTCCAGGTAATTCATATGCGCCATCCGCTGGCTATTCTGGGCAATACCCAGATATGGGCGCGCCTCAAGTTGAGTCTGGGCCGTCCATGAGCGCACTTCTTGGCGTTCTGGCAGACCCGCGTGCAAACCAGCAGACGCGCGGGGTAGCCTCGGCCCTGTTGCAGAACCAGTTGCAGTTGCAGCAGGTGCAGCAGCGTTACCAGATGGAGCAGGCTGACCCTGAAAACGTGGCGCGCCGCCGGTATTACGATGCCGAGACACAGAGGCTCATGAATCAACCGCAGAAGCAGGGCGCAGAATATAGGCTGCTTTCATCGCAGGAAAAGCAGCAGCTTGGCCTTCCCGCTGGCGGGAATTACCAGATGGATGCGACGGGGAAAGTGTCGGCCATTGGTGGAGGAGGGGTAAACGTTCTTCCCTCTGCTCCGGCTGGGTATTACTACCAACCCGGGCCAGATGGGCAGGCGACATTGCAGCCAGTGCCCGGCGGTCCGGTTGATCAGGCAAAAAATACGCAGGCAGATCAGGCGCGCACAACCTCAGACGTGATCGGGCGCACTGGTCACGATTTGCTGTCTGCTATTGACCAGTCTCCCAATAGTACAACCGGAGCCGGAGGCATGGCTCTGTCATACCTTCCAACATCGCAGGCCGCGCAGGTGCAAAGGCTTGATAATGTTCTGTCTGCCATGGGATCTATTGAGGCCGTGAGCGCCATGCGGCAGGCGAGCCCCACGGGCGGCGCTCTGGGTAGCCTGACAGAAAAGGAAGAGGCTCTCCTTAAATCCAAGCAGGGCGCGCTGGACCCAAGGGCCGGGTATGACACTTACCGCAAAAACGCCCTTGATTATATCCACACAGTGTACCGCCTTGTGAACGGTGGCGAGGCGGGGGACCGCCTTTACGGCACATTCCTTGACGGACTTGGAGGCAACGCTCAGCAGCCGGGCCAATCCGCACCGCAAGCTGGCGCACGCACAACGTCCAGCGGCGTGACGTGGAGTGTCCGATAATGCCCACGCTCACGATCAATGGCCGGGATGTGGATGTTGGCGATGAGTTCCTGAAGCTCTCGCCAGAACAGCAAAATGCCACAGTGGATGAAATCGCCCACAGCATGGGAGTGTCGCAAAACGCCCAGCCCGAAACCGCCCCATCCGTGGCAGAAGGTACCGGGCGCGCCTTTGTAACCGGCGTCCCTGTTGTTGGAGGACTGCTGAACCGGGCGGATGCAGCGACAAACGCTACGCTGGCCCCAGTCCTCAATGGCCTGTTTTCGCCGGATCAGCAGTTGCAGGGCGATTGGTCTCAGCGTTACCAGCAGGCTCTTGCTGCCCAGAATGGGGTAGACCAGCAGTTTGCCCAGAGGCATCCTGTTCTGAATACAGGTGCGCAGATTGCGGGTGGCATTGCGTCCACGGTACCGCTGGCGTCTATCGCCATCCCCTCGCGATTGGCTCAGGCCTCCGGTCTTTTAGCTGGTGCGGGGCGTATTGGCCTTGCGGGCACGGAGGGCGCGGCTCTTGGTGGGACAGACGCCTATGCGCGTGGCGATAATGTCGCGCAGGGATCCGGTATTGGGGCGCTAGGTGGGGCTGGCGGGCAAGCATTGGGAGAAGCTCTGAGTGGCGGGGCCGCCCTGACGCGCGCGCTTATGCGAGGCGCGGACGGGAGGGCCACAGACAGGGCAGCATCTATCGTGCGCCAGCTCGGGCAGAGCGATGCGCTATCGCCAGATGCGGCAGCGGCGGAGCTCGCGCGGCTTGGTCCGGCGGCCACACTGGCGGATCTCGGCCCAAACATGCAGCAGGCCGCACGCGCGGTGGCATCTGCCCCCGGGTCGGCTCAGAAGCAGCTTGTTGAAGCGCTCACGAGCCGACAGTCGCAGGCAGGCCAGCGCATCGAGGGCGCAATGGATGCTGCCATGGGCCCACGCACGAACATTCTGGATAGCGCAGACGCCATTGCGGCATCGCGCGCGAAGTTGGCCACCCCATGGTACGAGAAGGCATATCAGGCAGAAGTGCCTATGAATGATGACTTGCGCGAGCTTCTCGCTCGGCCCGCCATGCAATCGGCCATGGGGAAGGCGTCCCGTCTGGCGTCTGATGCCGGAGAATCCTTTGACCCTGAAAAACCTACTGTCATGGCGCTGGATTACACCAAGCGCGCGTTGGATGACGCCATTTCATCAGCGCAGAGGGCGGGAAACAACAACGAAGCGCGTATCCTTATCGGGAACAAGAACGCTCTTTTGGGTCATATGGACAGCGCGGTGCCTGAATACGCCACAGCGCGTGGCATTTACTCAGATTATTCCAAAGTGGCACAGGCCCTTACGGACGGCCAAAAGGTGTTCAGCAATGCGACAACGCCCGATATGCTTCAGCGCGCACTTTCCGGCATGGGTGAGTCGGAAAAGATCGCCTTCATCGATGGCGCACGCCAGCAGGTGGCCCAGACGATGGGGACGGCGCGGAATGATGCGAATTCGGCAAAAGCCCTTCTGGACAAGGGATATAACCGGGAGAAGATGGCACTCATTCTTGGAGATGATGCTGCCAATGGCCTGAATAACGCCGTGGATGCGGAGCGGACGTTTGGGGCGACCATGCAGGCTGCGCGAGGCGGATCCATGACCGACCGAAACCTGCTGGCTCAACAGATCATTCCCGGAGACCAGAAGACGCCAGTCCTTAGATCATTGCTCAATTTGCGCCTTGGCGATGCCACGTTGGGCGTTGGAGAGAGATTGGCAAGCGGCGCAATCAATGCCCGGAATGAACGTACGCGCGATGCCATCGCCCGCGCCCTCCTGTCGCGCGATGCGTCCGCCTTCGCCCCCGCGGCGCCAACGCACAACCAGATCGCCCCTAATATCGCCGCAGCCCTGATCGGGGTCGGGCTCCCTGCAGAGAGAAACTGACATGCCCTTTGATGGTAACGGGAATTATACCCTCCCGCCCGTGTACAAGGCCACCCCCGGCACGGAAATTCTGACAACGCAGCACAACATGCCATTGGAAGATGTTCAGTCTGCACTTAATGCCGTTCTTCTAAGGAATGGCTCAGCCCCAGTTACTGACAACTGGAATATGGGATCAAACCGCATTGCCTTTCTGGCCAATGGGGTAGCAGATTCAGATGCCGCCAACATGGGACAGCTTAAGGCACTCTTGAATAATACGGTGCTCACGGGGGTTGCGACCGTCCCCGCAGTTACTGATTGGAGAACGTATCAGCCAGTCGGCGCTAAGGATGCCGATGCTCGGTATGCCAGCAATACCGCTCTTAGCGATGCGGTCTCTGCTACGCAAAAATGGGCAAACGGGCAATTCCTCCAGCTTGCTAATCCTAATTCTCAGGCCGTAACCGGGCCAGTAGCGTTTTCTGGAAAAACCACTGTTCCTGCTGTGACTGATTTTACCGGCGATGATGCGTTAAGCGCAAAAGTGGCAGACGGCCGCTATATGCAGCTTACGAACAGTAATGGGCAAACAGTAAGCGGACCGGTTGCATTCGGTGGTAAAACAATAGTTCCTAATCCTCCCAGTTTCACTGGGGGAGATGCGCTTAATGCTATTTCTGCTGAGGATCGTTACGTTAAGTCTGTTCCAATCGCTGGTAGTGGGAACATCCGAATAACCGACCTGTGGGAGAACGCAGATGGACGTGCGGTGTTCGGAGACGGGACAAGCGCGCCTATTCTGGCCAATTTGGCTGACCTGCCGTTTTCGGATACCGGCCTGAAGGAACAGGCTTTCACGCAATGGACGACACTGGACCAGTATGGGCACGGCATTTTCACGTTCCCGACTGCATTCAGGGCTGGAACGGTGCCGGTTGTAACGCTGACGATAGATTGCGAACCAGCCGGAACATATTATCAGCACTCTCGCACATACTCGTTCATAAGAAATAATACCGCTCCGAGCATCAGCAATTCCGGATTCATGATCGCAGTCGGCGTAACGGACGGTGGTGGCGTATATGTATCGACGTTGCCGGTAGTCGCGCACATCAGGGCAACAGGATATTTCTAATGGAAAATGCAGAACTCGATGCAATCAAGTCCGCTTACCCGGACCAGTATTATGCCACGGTTTCGGCAGGTGCGGTGGATCAGCTCATTGATGCCTGGGCCAGCCAGAAGACGAACGGGCTGCCCCTGCCCGCCGCATCTGGAATGATTGTCGTTACATCAGACCAATGGGGACTGGCGCAGGTTCCGTCCTACAGTGGCAGTCTGAAAATTTCAGTGTCTGGAACCACAATCCAGTATCCGGCCCGATTTTACTGCGACAAAAACACCCCGTGCTCAGTTTTTGATATGTGGGGATATTCAAATGTTACCAGTGCCACGGCCATTGGAGACCTGTATGCCATCACCCCGGCACAGTATGCAGACCGCCTGCTGAACCCGCGCAACCAGTATTACAACGCAGCGACAGGACAACTGGCAGATTACGTTCCGCCACCAGTCGTGATCCCGCTGAAAACACAGGCGGCCTCGGCAATGGTGTGGATACAGCAGCAGGCCAATCTGGCCTCTGCGATGGGGCAGGTCTTTACGGCGGATATGAAGGCGTATGTGAAAGCCATTGCCGCCATTGCCAACGGCACAGACACCACCAGCACCGCGTTACCTGAGCGCCCTATAGATATACTCGCGTCATAATCCTTGTACATATAGCTGATGTGCGGTAACATGATACCATCATTCGCCCTCTCGCGCTTCGGCAGCTAGGGCGGCCTTTCCCCAAATTTGCGAGTATAGCATGGGTGAAGCCGCCGCTATCAGTAGCGCAGACCCGGTTGGTATTTACATCACTCGTCCAGAGTTCTCCGAGCGCATGAGCGCCCTCGCCAGCAATGTGAGGCAGGTGGAGGATGACGTGGTAAAGATCAAATCCAAGCAAGACACGCAGCAGGCTACTCTAAATGAAATTCTGACCGCCGTTCAGAAGCAGGGCAGTTTCAAGAACTCGCTCATTGCCGGATTTTCTGGGCTTGGCGGCGGTATAGCGGCAGGTACGGTCTATCTCCTGCACTGGTTGAGCCAATGACGGGTCTATATCTTCCGCATGTGCGTGATCTATGGATTAAGCCTGCACTTTTAGCGCTTCCTGCCCCCCTTAACACGCTCTCTGCTCAGCAGGGTGGCTCCCCATCGTTTCCAGCGGTTGTAAAGCGTCTTGTGCGGACCGTATTCCCGGGGTGCATCACGCCAGCGCAGACCATTTCTATTCACGAAAATGATCCCACTCAACACACGACGGTCATCAACACGAGGTTTGCCATGGCTCTTCGGGAAAAAGGGTCGCAGACGCTTCATCTGCTCGTCCGTCAGCCAATACAGGTCACTCATCTTCAGTCTCCTCAAGGAGCCTGAATCACAGCCTGGCACTCATATCAATGGGTCCTGAGCCTAGTGTCTTTTGCTGGATATAATGTGCCGCAAAGTCTCTTCCCAGCTCTG
>JBDNSL010000074.1:0-12194 GCA_047719095.1 Acetobacter sp. | reverse complement strand
GCCCAACCCGGCCCCGCCTGCCCGCCACAACGCAGGCAAGCAGAACCTGCTGGCAAAAACCGGGGAGTTGGCTGTCAGCGCCCTGACAGAGACCGGCATAGCCACAACACTGGCGCTGGACACCACGCGCGGGGCCATGCACGCACTGCGCGGCAAAAGCCGGATGCGCACCAAGGACCTGATCACAGACCTGTGGAGCGCAGGCCCCAACGCGCTGCTGATTGTAGGCGTGGTCAATTTTCTTATCGGGGCCATTCTGGCCTTTGTCGGGCTTGTGGAACTGCGCCGCTTTGCCGCCGAAATTTACGTAACCAACCTTGTAGGCGTTGCCTGCTCGCGCGAGATTTCGGCCATTATGACCGCCATTATCATGGCTGGGCGCACAGGGGGTGCGTATGCTGCGCGCATTTCCACCATGCTGGGGAATGAGGAGATAGACGCGCTCCAGGTCTTTGGCATTCCCATTTCGGGCTATATTTTGCTGCCTGCCATTCTCTCGCTCTCGCTCATGATGCCCCTGCTCTACCTGTATGGCACGCTCATTGGCATTTTTGGCGGCTTTGTGGTGAGCATGAGCATGATGGACGTGTCCCCCACGGGGTACTGGATGGCCACCATAAACGGGGTGGAACTCAAGGAATTCGTGTTCGGGTTTGTCAAAGCCTTTTTCTTTGGCAGCTTTATCGCCCTTGCCGCCTGCCGCGTGGGGCTTAAGGCGGGGCGCAGTGCAGCCGATGTAGGCATTGCCGCCACCCGTGCGGTGGTCATTGGTATTGTCGGCATTATTGCCATGGACGCCGTGTTTGCCGTTATGGCCAACGCGCTGGGACTGTAAAGCATGGCCGAAACAGACACCCTTATTTCCGTGCGGGACGTGGAACTGTCCTTTGGCCCCAAAATTATCCAGCAGAATGTCTCGTTCGATCTGAAGCGGGGTTCCATTTTTGCGGTCATGGGGGGGTCTGGCTGTGGCAAAAGCACGCTGCTCAAAAGCCTGATCGGGCTTTTGCCCCCCACCACAGGGCGGATCATGGTCGGGCAGGAGGACTACTGGGCGCAAAACGAACACCGCCGCACCCAGATCAACCACCGCTTTGGCGTGCTGTTCCAGTCCGGCGCACTGTGGAGTTCCATGACCGTGGGCGAAAACGTGGCCCTGCCCATGGAAATGTTTACCACCCAGCCGCCAGAAGTTATCCGCAAGCTGGTGGAGCTTAAGCTGGGCCTTGTGGGCATGGAGCAGGCGATAGACCTGTACCCGTCCGAAATTTCGGGCGGTATGCGCAAGCGCGCGGGCCTTGCACGCGCCATAGCACTCGACCCCGACATTCTGTTCTTTGACGAACCCTCCGCAGGGCTGGACCCCATTACCTCCGCCCGGCTGGACGACCTGATCCTGACCCTGCGCGACGGGCTGGGGGCAACCATTGTTATTGTCAGCCACGAACTGCCAAGCCTGTTCGCCATTGCTGATGACGGCATTTTTCTGGATGCGCGCACCCACCGGCCCATTGCCCACGGCTCCCCCCGGGCTTTGCGCGACACCTCCACCATTCCCGAAGTCACGGCGTTTATGAACCGCTCCTCCACCATCCCCCCGACAGACGAGACAAAGGCAGACCGGCATGTCTGAAAGCACAAACCGCAAAACCGTTATCGGGGCCTTCGTACTGTTTGGCGGCTTTCTGGCCCTGGTCATTGTTATGGCCTTTGGGCATATGAACTTCCTCTCCCCCTCGCGCGAGGCGGTGGTGGTGTTCCAGAACTCCATTACCGGCCTGTCCATTGGTGCACCCGTCAACTTTCGCGGGGTTAAGGTGGGCACGGTCAAAAGCATTACCCTGCGCTTTGACCCCGCAGACCACAAAGCCTACATTCCCGTGGTTCTTACCCTTGAGCCGGACCAGATCCATGTGGTCAAGGACGTGCCGGGCGGGGATAAGGTGAGCATTCAGGAACTTATTGGCATTGGCCTGCGCGCGGAGCTGAACCTGCTCAGCTTTGTTACCGGGCAGTCCAATATAGAGCTGGACTTTGACCGCTCGGTACCCGCTGTGCTGCACCCGCGCATTACCAACCTGCCCGAAATTCCCGTACGCATGTCGGCAGTGGAAAAGCTCAAGGACTCGCTGGGCCAGATCCCCATAAAAGAGATCAGCCACCATGCGGATGCGGCCCTGCTGTCCGTTACCCAGTTGAGCGAGAGCCTGAACAGGGACCTGCCCCCCCTGCTGCTGAGTGCCAAACAGACCGCAGACAGCTCCCACGCAACCATAGAGGCGGCAACGGCTGCCATAAAAAACCTGCAAGACAAGCTGGACATAACCCTGAGCCGGATGGACCAGTTGATGGAGACAGGGAACACCCAGCTTAACGCACGGGGTGCGGACCTGCACGCAACGCTGGCCTCGGCCACCAAAACGCTGGATGCGTTGCAGGGTATTCTCTCCCCCCGCTCGATCGACCGCGCCAATCTGGATGCGGCCCTGCGCGACATTGCCGCCACGGCGGCATCGCTGCGCGGTTTTTCCTCCGATGTTGAACGCAACCCGCAACTTCTGCTGATGGGACGCCGCCCATGACCGCCTCGCCCCGCCGTACCCTGCTGGCCGTTATGGCCTGCGGTTCGCTCCTGTCGCTTGCAGGCTGCGCCTCCCCCCCGCTGCGGGTGTACACGCTGGGCGTGCCATCGGATGCGAACATGGCCGAACCCCACCTGTCCGCTCAGGCAGCCACAATTGCCATCAGCCGCGTGATCCTGCCCGACTATCTGGACTCGCAGGACATTATTACCCGCAATGGCGAGGAAATCCTGCGTAGCTCACGCTCGCGCTGGGCCTCGCGCCTGTCCCTTGGCGTAACAGACCTGCTGACCAACGTGCTGTCCAACAAGCGCCCGTCGGAACTGATTACCGACCAGCCACTGGCCGATGTGGCCACCATGCGGGTGCAGATTGATATTTCGCGCTTTGATGTGGCCGCCAATGGTGTGGCAACGCTGGACGCCACATGGGCCGTACTCCCACGGGACCCCAGCCAGCCCCTTACGCGCGAACGCGCCCACCTTGTGGGCACAGGCGCTGTTAGCACGGATGCCGAGGTCGCAGCCCTCATGCGCGGGATGGTCATCCGGCTGGCCGAGAAGGTAAACGCCACCATTCCTACGCCATAGTCATTACCGCAGGATACTCCAGACAACGCACCGGACTGTGCGTAAAAAGCAGTCCGGCACAAAGGTTATTGCGCGACACATTCCAAAACTTTATAATCGTTTGGGTGTAGGCACAGTTTGCAAAAAACCTTTCCAATATGCCTGATACATTACGCCAGAATTGCTTTGTAAGCCTGAATATCACCTGTTTGGAGCCACAAGTAGAACGTCCTGCCGGATCCAAATATTTGCGAAAGAAACATGGCCTTGACAACGCAGCCTCTTGATTTTCGAACCCGCGAGGGGTCCCCTAAGATAGCTCATGGCTCTGCGTATAATCTGGCTGTGGACCGGCAGCCACACATTAGCATTCCCGTTGCGTTTCCCCGCCTGCCCACAACAGACAGCATTACACCTTATCTGCACCAGATCGATCAAAACCGCTGGTACACAAATCAGGGGCCGCTGTGCAACGCCCTACAGCACCGGCTAGGCACATTCTGGGGGATGGACAGTGCTCAGGTGGCACTGGTGACCAATGCCACAACAGGGCTGACTCTGGCCCTGCAGGCCCATAACATTGCCCCCGGCAAACGCTGCCTTATGCCGTCATGGACATTTACAGCCAGCGCCGCCGCCGTTATGGCCGCCAATCTGGTGCCCTGTTTTGTTGATGTCTGCCCAACCACATGGGTGCCTGACCCCGCGCACATTGAACAACTGGCCAAGGCAGATAATGTCGGAGCCATTCTGATTGTCGCGCCCTTTGGCGCACCGCTCGACCTTGCGGTGTGGGATGACATAGCCGAACGTACAAAGCTCCCGGTTATTATTGATGCCGCCGCCGCGTTTGATACGCTGCGTCAGGACGGCCCCATGCGACCGGGCCGCAGCACACTTGTTGTCAGCCTCCATGCCACCAAAATCTTTGGGGTGGGCGAAGGGGGGGCCGTGCTGGCGCAAGACCCGGCCCTGGCCGAGCACATTCGTGTTCTGGCCCGCTTTGGCTTTTCTGGCAGCAGAGCCTCTCTTTTCCCGTCCATGAATGCCAAGATCTCGGAATATACGGCAGCCGTTGGGCTTGCCGGGCTGGACTGCTGGACTGCAACCCGTGCGCGGTGGCAGGGTGTAACAGACCTTTACCGCAAGACGCTTCCCCCCAGCATAACCCTTCCGCCAAATTTTGGAGACAACTGGGTTTCTGCCACACTGAACGTTATCACCCCAGACGATGCACAAGAGACAATTGATCATCTTGCCGCTCATGGCGTTCAGACAGTTTCGTGGTGGGGCACAGGCTGCCATACACAACCGGCCTATGCGGCCTGCCCCAGTGAGCCGCTACCAGTCACCCAATCCTATGGCCGCCGCTCCATTGGCCTGCCCTTCTGGCAGGATTTGACTGCCGAACAGATATCACACGTCTGCTCCCTACTTGCCCAGAGGCATGGGTAAAACGTGCCTGATACCGCAAACTGGCATCCGCCTCGCCTCGCTATTTTTTACACACTGATTAAACGAGCATTTTAAGTATGACTTTACCTCGTAATATTGTTGCCTTTGTTGGTGAAAACGAAAACAATATTCTGCGCCAGTTCAGCTTTGATTTTATGAGCTTTCTGGACCCCTCAAAGTATAAACCACACGTTATTGACTTATGGGATAAAAACTGGCTGCCAAAGTTTAGTGCACTGGCCGAGGAAGGCATAGCCATGGCATGGTCCCATGCCGGTATTGGTTCAGGCATGGACGTCAATAACGAAAATATCTGGGACACACTAAAGATTCCCTTTGTGTCCGTTCTGGCCGATCCGCCCAGCTGGTGTACCAAAAACCACTTCATTCGCTCGCGTTTCGTTGCCAATGCCTATGTTTTCTCAGAATGGCTAAGTGTACAGAACCGCTTTATCAAATCTCCCCAACTCTCCACGATTATTCCGCACCTTGGCATTACCCCCAACACCAAGCGCGATGCCATACCCTGGCGCGACCGACCGCAGCGTATGGTCATGATCAAAACTGGCGGCAACCACGAAGAACGCCGCAATAGCTGGAAGCTTCTGCCCACACGCTGGCGCAGCATCCTTGAAGATACCCAAAGTGTTGCCGTTCGGCAGCCAACGGGTGACGTGACCAATATTTTTGTCGATGCCTGTGACCATCACCACCTCTCACCTGAACATAGGGTCGAAATTTTTCATCGTCTTCTGTACGAACTTGATATGTACGTACGTGAGCACCGCATGAACATTGTGGTGCAAGCCCTACTGGACCTTCCGGTCAACATTTACGGGCGCGGCTGGGACCATATGGCCCCACGTGCAACAAAGGCCCAGTTCCATACGGCATTTGACGCATCCCATCTGTCCAGCGTTTATGCTGGCACACAGTTCCTTGTGAACACATCGCCCAATGTCGCATCGAGCTTTCATGAACGTGTGGGGCAAGGGCTGGACTCACGCTGTGTGGTCGTCTCTGACCAGAATACATTTACAAGAGAAAATCTGTCTCATATTCCTACTTTTTATGGTTTTGATACAACAGACCCAACACTTAAAGAACGCTTGCATACGCTGTATCATACAAAAAAAGATTATACGGAAGATACCCAGATCGGGGTTGATTACATTGCCCAGAACTTTAACTGTACAAAGTTCATGCAATCATTACTTGATATTGCCCACGAAATTCGTATAGCCCAGACGGTCGAAGCCTTTGTTCCGCCATCCATGCTAGACCGCTAACACACATAGAAAATGCCGGTTTTCCGCCCATGCCATAGTGTTTTATCCTCCTTACCCATATGGGGATAAAACACCTGAGCGCCCGAAAGGAATGGTTGACAATTTTAAAAATTTACCATTAAAATTAAAGCAACTTTTATAAATAATCTCTTAGCCAGAGTGACCCTTATGCAAAATTTTTATGCAGGCCTTGCCGAAATTCTGGAAGTGCCCACGGAGGATATTACACCATCCTTCAGCCTTGCCGAACACAACTGGGACTCCATGGCCGTTATTTCCTGCGTTGCCCTGATTGATGAAGAATTCGGGCATATTGTCTCCGGCTCGGATCTGGTCAAATGCACATCAGTCGCTGATGTGCAAAAACTCATCCCCACAGCTGCCGCAGGGTAAGGTTTTTTCCATGTCCCAGTGCTCCGTTAAAGGCATTACTCTGCGCGGTATTGTTTGCGCCCTTCCCCAAAACCGCGTGGAAAATGATTATTTTGCGGGGCGTTTTGATGAAAAAACCATTCAGGATGTTACCAAGCTCACCGGGGTTTCCACCCGTTACATAGCCCCCCCCAAGCAAACAGCATCTGACCTGTGCTTTGCTGCGGCAGAGCGTCTGCTCGAAGACCTGAACTGGCCGCGTGAGAGCGTGGACGCTATTATTTTTGTCACCCAGACCCCTGACCAGCGTATGCCCGCCACGGCCTGCATCCTGCATGGCCGCCTTGGTCTGGCTCCGCACTGTCAGGCGTTTGATGTGGGGCTTGGCTGCTCGGGTTACGTTTATGGCGCATGGCTGGTCTCTGCCCTTATGGCCATTGGCCTGCGCCGCGTGCTGCTGCTGGCAGGCGACACCAGCAGCCGTATGGTGGACCCGGACGACCGCAGCACCGCCCTGCTGTTCGGGGATGCTGGCTCTGCCACTGCGTTTGAATACGATACCAATGCCCCGCCATGCTATTTTGACCTTGGCACTGATGGCAAGGGCGCTCACTTCCTGACCATTCCCGGCGGTGGCTTTCGCCCAACGGAGGAACAGGCTCCACGGGCAGACAGCATGCACATGGATGGAAGCGCCATGTTTGGCTTTACAATCAGCGCCGTTCCCAAGCTGATCAAAGCCACACTCGAACAGGCGCACATCACCCAAGATGATGTGGACATGTTTGCGCTCCATCAGGCCAACCGCTTTATTTTGCGGCACATTGGCAAAAAACTAAATCTGGCCCCCGACCAGTTGCCTATCAATATCGACCGTTTTGGCAATACCAGCTCCGCTTCCATTCCCCTGCTCCTGTGCACGGACAAAGCGGAAGACATAACAACCAAACCCACCACCATACTGATGGCAGGCTTTGGCGTTGGCCTGTCTTGGGGGGCAGTTCTCTTCAAAGACTTTCAGCTTCAATGCGCGTCAGTGATCACTGTATGATTTTCACCCCCACAGCCCTTGAAAACCGCACTATTCTGGTAACGGGTGCGTCCTCCGGCCTTGGGCGCGCAACAGCACACCTTATCGCCCAATGCGGCGGTCAGGTTGTGGCAACTGGCCGCAATACAGAACGATTGGCGCAAACACTATCCAGTCTGCCCGGCACCAACCATAAAATGGTGGTAGCAGACCTGAATACCGCAGAGGAAACCACGAGCCTGGTAGTAAATGCCGCCACGCAGACCAATGGTCTGGACGGTGTTTTTCACTCCGCTGGCATGGAACTCAGCCGCCCGGCCCGCCTTGTCAAACAAAAGCAGATTGACGCCGTTTTTAACGCAGCCCTGTTTGGGGCCATTGGCATTGCAGCAGCGGCGGGCAAGCGCGATGTCTTTCGCGCTGGCAGTTCCATTGTGTTCATGTCCTCCGCTGCCGCGCATCGTGGTCAACAGGGGTTAAGCACCTACTCCGCCGCCAAGGCTGGTATTGAAGGGCTGACCCGCTCGCTTGCGTGGGAACTACCCGCCATCCGCGTGAACGCCATTGCCGCTGGTGGAGTGGAAACAGAAATGCATAGCCGCCTGCTCAATGGCCTGTCGGAGCAATCCACGGCAGATTACGAGCACGCCCATGTTCTGGGCTTTGGTAAACCGGAAGATATAGCAACAACGGCAGTCTTTTTATTATCCCCGGCAACAGCTTGGGTAACGGGAGCCGTCTGGCCGGTGGATGGCGGCTACACAGCGGGGTAATGGCGCATGGCTGAGTATATTCTAATTGGCGGCGGCGGCTTTGCGCGCGAACTCTACGACTGGTTTACCCCCTCCCTCACCGCATCGGGGAGCTGTTTTATCGGGTATCTGGATGATGGCGATGCCCCCTTGCGGGCTTACAGCCACCCCTTGCCCCAACTCGGCACCATTGCCGGTTACAAACCCGGCAACCCGGACCACAAGCTGGTCATGGCAATTGGCTCCCCCGCAGGGAAGCAGAAAATTGTCGAGCAGCTTGGGCCTGAACAGTTTGCAACCCTTATCCATCCCACAGCATGGGTTTCTGCCTCGGCACATATTGCACAGGGCAGTATTGTTGGCGTTTTTTCTATTGTTTCGTCCTACGCGGTGCTTGATGAGATGGTCACCGTCAATTGCCATAGCAGCGTTGGCCATGACGTGCATCTGGCTTCCTATGTGACCCTCTCCAGCCATGTTGACATTACGGGAGGTGCCAGTGTGGGCACGGCAACCTTTGTTGGCTCGGGTGCCCGTCTGCTTCCACGCACACATGTTGGCAACTACTGCACTATTGGTGCTGGCTCCACCATCGTACGTTCCACGCAGGACCACACCACCATGTACGCCACTCCAGCACGCAAGTTGCAATAATCATGATTCCAGAACTTGATAGCTATCTGGCCCGCACATTCTGGCACTGCATTGCACACCGCAGCGAATTGCCCAATGATCGGGATTTTTTGCGCTTTGAATGGATATTGGGCGATCTTGTCATCTACAATGACAAAGGAACAATTATAGCCTTTGACAATATATGCCCCCATAGAGGAGCACGTTTTTTACAAGATAATGGCGGAAATGCCCCGCTCTCCTGCGCGTATCATGGCTGGGGGTACAGTGGGGGAAAGCTGCGCATTCCCAAACCTGATACGTATCGCGCCTGTGATTTGGAACGTGCGCGACTCAACACCTATCAAACCGCGTGGTGTGGAGATTTTCTGTTTGTTGCCATTACACCCAAAACTGATTTAAAAACGCAATTAGGTGAGTTGGCCCATATACTGGCTGGCATATCTGCCGATATTGCCCAGCCACATGCACGCGTCAGCTACCCATATAACAGCCAGTGGCGCGTTTCTGTAGAAAACGCGCTGGAACCAGACCACATATCGATGGTTCATTCCAACACATTGGGAGCGCTCCACCTCAAGCGTGACCAGAATGAATATTACGGCAACAACTCGATTTTTAACGCGCCCATAGGAAATGAACAGACTGTAAAAGGCCTTAATCGCATTGCGCGTTTTTTTGATGTACAGCATAGTAAAAATATATATCGGGCTATTTTTATTTTTCCGTTTTCTTTTGTTTCAAGCACATTTGGCTACACTTACTCCCTACAAAACTTTTTTCCATCTCGTCTGGAACAAACTACACATTTTACAACACGCCTCTTCCAGTCAAAATTGATTCAGCCTGAAAAAAATAAAGAAATCATAAAGCCATTTTTTGATTCTGTTGCCGATTTGAATGATAAAATATTCCGAGAGGATTATGAGATCTGCAAAATTATCGCGCCAGACTTCCAGTTAAATGCGCACGATAACTTTCTCTCCATGACCGAAGATCAGGTTTTGCATTTCCGCAACTGTATTGAAAAAATAATTTCTGAATATTCCAATCAGGATACAGATTTATAAATAGAGAATACCTCCAAAAGAAATCTGGCAGAGGTTTTTAGAAGGATCTATTGGCATTGTGAAATTTTTTCTGTAACTTACATACTAATTTTTTAATTATGGGATTATATCCATTATGTCCAATACCTTACCTAACAACCTTGATTCATTTTATAGCACCATTATGCACATTGCCCTGACAAGCCTGAAAAATAATCATTTTCAGGATAACTTTGATGCAGAACGCTTCAATACAGATGGCATAGACCACTCACAGGACTTTGGTGCCAATGAAAGGGTCTTTTATTTTACTTGGTTTTTCCTCAGAAAAGAAGAATTATTCAAGAGCTACAGCGTTCTTTCCAGCGAACATTCAAAACTGCTCTATCTCTGCCTGATCATATACCGCATGGTAGGCCACCTGTGTTTTCAGTTACCCCTGGAATTTCGCGCACGCCAAGATGATCTGCGGGCTTATAACGCACTTACCAACCCAACAGAGAGCACATACCCCCTTGGTGGCATGTTTGGAAAACTCCAGCATTTTAACTTCAGTTTTGAAGGCGAAAAATATATCGCAGACTGTCTGGGGTTTGAATACTACCTGCACCGCAAACAATATTTTTACGATCAAGAGGGTATCCGCGTAAGGCCCGAAAAAGGCGATACGGTTATTGATGGCGGCGCCTGCACGGGGGACACCGCTCTGGTCTTTTCCAACGCGGTTGGTGCAGGTGGCAAGGTCTATTCCTTTGACCCGATCAAGGAGCATATTGATATTCTGACCCACAACGCAGGTCAGTTTCCTTACGCTAATGTTGTGCCCATGCCGTATGGCCTGTCCGACCACGAAGTCAAAGCACCGCTGCTGGTGACCCACCAGTATGCCCCCGGCTTCTCGCACGCAGAGCAAACTGTTCCTCTTATTTCGCTGGATATCCTTGTGGCGCGGCATGAGATCGAGCAGATTGATTTTATCAAACTCGATGTGGAAGGTGCAGAAATGGCGACCCTTAAAGGGGCCGAGGCCAGCATTCGGCGCTTCCGACCCAAAATGGCTATTTCCCTTTACCACAAACCAGATGATATTTTTGAAATTATCAACTACATAAAATCCAATTTTAATTTTTACTCTCTCTATATTGGCCACTATACCATTCACACAGAAGAAACAGTTCTGTACTGCGCCCCGACCCACCGTTCCATCACGTAGGCTGACAGTCACGCTCAGGGCCAGCATCGGCTGGCCCTGACGCCACAGTAAACGGGGCCGAACCTTTGGCACGCCCCAAAAGCCGGAGCGCGCCACCACACCAGAAGGCCAACCGTTATCCGGTCCCACGGCCCTGACCCAAACCAAAAAAGACCGTGGCGTGAATATCGCCCCTCCCCCCACCATTGAGTAGGTGCGCGCCAGCGGTTAAACTGATAACAGGTGTATTAGATTAACATTCCGGAGCCCACCAGACATGAGCGAGACTGTAACCGGCGCAAGAGACGCAGATGCTGCCGCAGCAGTTCCCAGAGCGGACGCCCCCAAGTCCAAGCGGAAACTGATGCTGGCGGGCGTTGCCGGTCTTGTCCTTCTTGTCGGCGGTGGCGTGTTCTGGGAAAAAGATAAAATCTTTACCTCCAAGCTCAAGCACAACGTGGGCAGCAAGGCCGAAGCCGCCATGCATCCGCCCATTCTGCTGGGCATTCCGCCCATGGTCTCCAACCTGGATACGTCTGGCGGGCACCCTGTTTACGTCAAGCTGACCGCCAAGGTGGAAATCAGCGGTGTGCCTAACGAGGCCGCCCTACAGGACCGCATTGCCGAAATTCAGGACGTGTTCCAGACATACCTGCACGAAACGCGGCCGCAGGATATCCGGGGCAATGGCATTTACAGGCTGCGCGAATCCATTCTGCGCCGCCTGCGCGCGCAGTTGGCACCCTTGCAGGTGACAAACCTGTATCTTGTTGAATTCCTCGTCCAGTAACGCACGCCCACTTCTAACGCCCGCTCAAACAGACACCCTTCAGGAACCGTAGCGACAAACCATATGCAGGATGTAGACGACACAGCATCAGGGTCCGGGGACCACGAACCGGGAGCAGACGCAGCACCCGACGCCCCGCATACGGAAGAGGCGCACGACGCCACGCACGAACCCGGGCCTCAGGCCGAAGCTCCGGAGGGCGAACCCGCGCCCGATGCACACCCTGACAGCCCCGCCGATGCACAGGCCGACACCATGGCCGAGCACGAAGGCACGCACGACGCCACCGCCGATGCCCCCCACGCGGGACAGGGTGAGCACGACGAACATGCCGAGCAGGGCGCGCACGCAGAACACGGCGCCACCCCCGACGAGGACCCGTTTGGCAGCCACCTGCTTGACCAGTCCGAAATTGACAACCTGCTGGGCCACACCTTTGGCGGGTTTGAAGAGCCGGAAGAAACCGGCATGGAGCGCGTTA
>JBDNSL010000073.1:0-12345 GCA_047719095.1 Acetobacter sp. | reverse complement strand
CCCACGCCCATCCCCCCACCCAAACAAACCCGCGGGGCCAAACACCCCAGGGGGAAACCTGCCCCCTTTCCCCCAACCCACACCACCCCCCCCCCCCCCCCCCCCCCCTGCCCGGGGGGCGGGGAAAATTGGGCAGACACACCGCCAGACACGCACACCGCACTCACACCACTGGTGTGAAATGCTTTTGCCCAAACATACCTTATCGGCCACGGCGGACTACGCCATGCTCCTTGGCATAAGAACCGGCCCTTCGGTCCGGCCTTCCCCCATAAGGAGTTGCTGACATGTCCGGTATTGTTGTTGTTTATCACTCAGGTTATGGCCACACCCGCAAAGTGGCCGAACATCTTGCCCGCAGCGCCAATGCCGAACTGCTGGCCATTGATGACAATGGCGACCTGCCCGAAAGTGGGTGGGACAAGCTGACCGAAGCCAAAACCATTGTCTTTGGCGCCCCCACCTACATGGGCAACGCCAGTTGGCAGTTTAAAAAATTCGCAGATGCCACATCCAAAATCTGGTTCATGCGCGGCTGGCAAAACAAACTGTTTGCAGGCTTTACCAACAGCGCAAGCCCCGCAGGCGACAAGGGTGTTACTCTGGCATGGCTGCAAACCCTTGCAGGCCAGCATGGTGGCATATGGATCAGCCTTGGCATGCTGCCATCCAACACCAAAGCTGCCAAAAACACGGACCTGAACGCCCTTGGCGGCTCTACTGGCCTGCTTGTACAAAGCCCGTCCGATGCCAGTGTGGATGAAATTCCCCAAGGTGGGCTGGATACGGCCACCGCTTTTGGCACGCGCATTGCCGAAATTACAAAACAGTTTGCATGAAAATTGTTAGTAAATAACAGGAAAATATGGCTTTCCAAATAAATCATACGTCCTGTAAATAAATTCTCAACAAAAAGGCGACTATCACGCAAGTGTGATAGTCGCCTTTCATTTTTTAGTTTTATTTTGATAACGGAATGTTACCTATCAGATCAGTCAACAACCATAACAGCACGAACAACTACACTATAAAGTGCGGGAATCTGAGTAATGCATCTGTCCAGAAAAAAATCAGGTCTTGCCATTGCCCTTAGCGTTGCCTCCGTTATGGCGGCGGTTCCCTTCAAATCGGCAAAGGCTCAGGTTCACCCGTTTTCAGCTTTTTCCAGTGGTGGTTCGGACCTGTCGCACTGGCTGTCGGATGTCACCCTGATCGGGCAGATTGAAGGCGGCATTATGGCCAACCCGGCCCGCCCCAACCCCGGCTACAACTTTGGGGACTTTCTGGCCGACCATGCCAATCAGGTACAGTTGAATCAGGCGGAATTTACACTCTCCAAAGCCATTGACCCCAGCAAAAACACCTACCAGATCGGCTTCACGCTTGAAGGGCTGTATGGCTCGGATGCACGGTATTACCACCTTGTCGGTGTGTCCGATCAGGAATGGAAATCCCGCTACCAGCTTATTCCCGCACAGGCCCATGCGGATGTGCACCTGCCGTGGCTGACCTCTGGCGGACTGGATATGCAGGCCGGTATTTTGCAGGCCCCCATGGGTGTGGAAGGGCTGGACCCCGCATCGCGCGCATTCTACACGCTGGCCTACACGTCCGAATATTCCGTACCGTTTGAGCATGTTGGTGCAATGTTCAACTGGCATGTCACCCCCATACTGGACGTAACGTTCGGGATTGATACGGGGAACCAGACAACCTTTGGCGCATCGGACAACAACAACAAGCCTGCCGGGTATTTTGGCTTTAACCTGAACAACCTGCTTGGTGGCAAGCTTCGCATTGTCGAACTCAGCCGTGTTGGGCCAGAAGACGTCTGGCGTGGGTCCTCCACCGTCTCACGGTATGAGGCCAACCATGCCCAGCGCTTCTGGAACGATATTAACGCGACCTATCAGGTCAATGACAGGCTGAGCCTGACTGCCGAGTTCAACTACCTCCATGACGAAGGCATACGTGGCATTGGCGCGCGTGGGCAGTTTGCGGGCACGGATGCCGAAAGCTTTGTCAGCTTCCTGAGCTACAAGATCAACAAGGACTTCACCTTCAACTATCGTGGTGAAATCTACCGGGACAACAACAACTCACTGGTTGCGACCTTCCTTGGCAACAACTCCTATATGAACGCCATTGCGGGCCGGTCGCCAGCAACATCCATGGTCGCAAGCGAAGGCCACGGCACCACCTACGGCGATCTCTCGCTTAACGTCGCCTACCGCCCTGATCTGGGCCACCATGTCCGCATCTTCCAGCTTCGCCCGGAAATCCGGTTTGACCGCGCACTTAACAGCACCTCCCCCTTTAACGGCGGGCGCAACAACGGCATGTTCACCTTTGGTGGGGATGCGGTTATCGGTTTCTGATATTTCCGCAGCAAGGCCAAGGGGTTTTTACTCCTGAACGGTTAGAAAACCCCTTGGTTTTGCGCGTTGCCCTGCCCGTGCATTCCTCGTGCCATAAGGACGTAATGCATTACAAGCAGAAGGCTTTTTATTGGTGTGGGAAACACTGCCGCGATCAGACGGACAAGGTGATTACCCGGCAAGCGTGCCCCCAAGCATGCGTTTTGAGGTATGCCGCCCTGATCAGGCAAAGGCTACGGCTGTTTGGGCGCGCGCATAAACGAGCTTCCACCATCTGCCGTGGCGTTGATGTTCAACCCCCGATGATCCAACAACTAAAAATCGGTCATACGTTTGCGTGTCGGGCATGGTTTTGCCGACCGGACAGCATAGATGGAGGCGTTCACCCGCACCTTCCATCTGCATGCAAATTATCATACGCAGCGGGCTGGCCAGCAAAAAACGCTACCCCGCAGATGCCAGCTGGATCTACGTTTAGGGCATTCGGGGGAATGGGGTGCCCATTTTGTGGGCCACACATGTAAGGCGCACAGCACCAAGCCAAAAATTTTGTTTTGTGAAATCAACCATCTAGGTTGTATGGCGGAGAGATAGGGATTCGAACCCTAGGTACGATTGCTCGCACAACGGTTTTCGAGACCGCCCCATTCGACCGCTCTGGCACCTCTCCGTGGGCATGCCTTATAAGTGTGGTTGCGCAAATACGCAAGGGGGCATCTCTCCCGCTCATAACCGCCGCTGCCATAGGGGCCAAAACCACGCATTTGTGTCTTCCGCCTGCGGGGGCTGTGGTCAAAATATGTGTCTGATATCCATATTAAGTGAGCTTTCCCGCCCTTATACCTGCCATTACACACGCTGTTTGCGTCTTGACGATAGCGGCTATCTGGCGCAAGTCAGCGGGCGATCTTTTGTTTTTGTTGACGCTGAATGGTATGGGGCCACCTGCATGACATCAATCGCCCGGCGCGCTTTCTTCTAAGCAAGCATGCACAACAGTGCTTGCTATTCCAGCGTGTATATCCACATTTTTTGACATGACAGATCATCAGGAACCCCTTCAGAACATGACCATGGCCCATCAGGACGTGCTGAAAGAACATTCACCTGACCAGTCTGCGCCGCGTCAAATCAAGGTGGTTTTTCTCCTGATCGCCCAGCCACACCAGACGTTGCACTCCCTGCCCATTGCTTTTGAAATGGCAGCCCGCCACCCTGATGTGGAAGTCCATGTCACCTGCCTGACCAGACGCCACCTTGATTATGTGCGCTCGCTCGGCAAGCTCTACCCCACAGCGCGCATTATTTATGACCTGCTGCCCATTCCCTTCTGGCTGAAAAAACTTATCGAGCGGCATGGTCCCGGCCCGTTTGAAAAAGTGGCTGCGCTGTTTTTCAGCCGGCATTATTTTGACCAGTTTCAGGCCATTGTGGTGCCCGAGCGCACATCGCTCTACCTCAAGCGCATGGGGGTTACAAAGCCGCGCTATATCTGGACACGCCATGGTGCCGGGGACCGGGCCATAGGCTTTGCCAAGGACATCAAGCGGTTTGACTTTGTGCTTTTGTCCGGCAAAAAAGTGGAAGAAAGACTGCTCGAAAGCGGCCTTATCAAACCCGGCAGCTACTACATGGGGTCCTACGCCAAGTTCGACATTGTTGAGCGCCTGCAAAAACAGCCCCCCCGCCTGTTTGATAACGACAAGCCGATTGTGCTGTATAACCCGCATTTTTCGCGCAATCTCACCTCATGGTATCTGTTTGGTGAGGCCATCTTGACCTACTTTGCCAATCAGGACCGCTACAACCTGATTTGCGCCCCCCATTACCGCCTGTTCAACAGCCACCAGAAAAAAGGCAAGGCGCTGATCAAACGCTTTGCCCAGCATTCCAACATTCTTATCGATATTGGCAGCGCCAGCAGCATAGACATGACCTACACCATGGCTGCCGACCTTTATCTGGGCGATGTCAGCAGTCAGGTTGCCGAATTCCTGATCCGCCCCCGCCCCTGCATTTTTCTTAACGCGCACCATGCCGCGTGGCAGAACAACAAGGACTACCGCTTCTGGACTCTGGGACAGGTCATTGATAACCCCGCGGACCTGAAAAAAGCGCTCCCCGTGGCCTTTGCGCGGCAAAATGAATTTGCAGACAAGCAGCGCGCCTATGTGGCTGAAACGTTTGAACATTATGATCAGGGGCCAACATCCCCCGGTGCGGCTGACGCCATTGTGCGCTTTTTGCAAAAAACCACGTAAGGTCTGGCAGACCCAGACCCGCGCAGGGGGCTTACTCCCTCGCCTATTGGGCTGATCTGTGTAAAACTTGGCGCAATGAAAATCGCATATGTCATAAACTCTGTTGAGGGCGGTGGCGCGGCCTCACCTGTTCCGGCCATCACACAGGTCATGCGGGAGGCGGGGCACCATGTGGAAGTGTTCGCCCTGACCCGCAGGGACGGGCTGGCCGTGGAGCCAATGCACAAAGCGGGCCTTACAGTGCATATCCGCCCCGGCACCCGCAAGGACCATGGGGCCGCCCTGCACTGGCTTAACGGGCAAATGCGCAGCTACAGGCCGGATGTTTTATGGACATCCCTCAGCCGCGCCACACTGCTGGGCCAGATTGTGGGGCAGTGGCGGCATGTGCCAGTTGTTAGCTGGCAGCATTCGGCCCGGCTTAAGCCTTTTAACGCCTTTCTGCTCCGGCGGTTTAAAAACAAAAGTGCGTTGTGGGTGGCGGATTCATCATGCGTGGCCGAGCAGACACGCCAGACACTGCACATCTCCCCCGAACATCTTGTGGAATGGCCCATTTTTCGGGCAGATGCGGCTTTTCCCACTGCCAGCCCATGGCAGCCCGGCACAACATTACGCATTGGCGCGCTGGGGCGGCTCCACCCCGTAAAAGGGTACGACATCCTGTGCGCAGCCATTGCAAAGCTGCAAAGCTGCCCCGGCCTGCCTCCGTTTGAAGTGCTGATTGCAGGCGAAGGGGAAGAACGCAAAAAGCTGGAAAAGCTGATCGCACAGGACAACCTACCGGTACGTATTCTGGGCCATGTTAAAAACCCCTCCGGTTTTCTGGCCAACCTGCATCTGTATGTGCAGCCATCGCTCTGGGAGGGTTTCTGCCTTGCAGCACACGAGGCCATGCTGGCGGCCCTGCCTGTTATTGCCTCCAGAGCGGGGGAAATGCCCTCCACCATCACCCCCCAGACAGGGCGGATTGTACCCCCGCGCGATGTGGAGGCCCTGACCCACGCCCTGCACGACCTGCTCCAGCAGCCCGAGCAACTGGCGGGCATGGGCCTGAATGCACGCGCAACTGTGCTGGACCGTTTTGGTGCTGCACGCTTTGACCAGACAGGGCGCGCCATACTGGGCCGTGTTGAGCGGATTGTAGCGTCCTGCCGCTAAGCGGATCAGGCTATTCGCGGCCCTTGCGGGGCGGGCAACTACAGGCCAGCGCGGGCTAGGACCGGCCCGCGCGTAATTTGCTTTCTACCGCCGTAATATACATGTGTGCGCCAACATTGATGCGGAACCGGGCCACACGCTGGGCAACCAGATGCGTAATGTCCTGCCCACCGCGCAAAGCCTGAACAAGGCCATCGGCCAGAGCCTGCGGGTTGTTGGGGGGCACAACCTTACCGCACACACCATCTTCAAAAATATCATAGACGGCAGGTGTGCAGTCTGTTGTTACCACATAACGCCCGGCCTCCAGCGCTTCGAGCAGCACCGCACCGTACCCTTCCCTGCGGGAGGAGAGAACAAAAATGGCGTTCCGGTCCAGATAGGGCCGAATATTATCCACATAGCCAACCAGCCTGACCCCTGCCTCCAGCTTGTACCTGCGTACAAGCTGTTCGAGCATCAGCCTTTCCTCCCCCTCCCCGCAAATGGTCAGTTGCGCCTGTGGTAGAACACGCCGCACCTGTGCAAAAGCCTTGATGAGAATATCAAACCCTTTCTGCTCGGTCAGGCGGCCTGCGGCAATTACGCTCAGGCTTGCCGGGCGGGGCGTAGGGGGCACCCCAGTTTCCTCCAGCGCGGGCAGAGGGATAACCACGGTGTCCGTTCTGTGCAGAATGGCATCACTTTGCAGCGCACTCAGGCTATCCATAGCGACCACAAGATCGCTTTTGCGCAGCAGGTAACGCATGCGCAGGTTAAACAGCATCTGCCGGAAGCGGGAACGGCCGGGCTTGTAAATAAGGGAACTGATCTGTGACACAAGAACAGGCCGCAACGGCAATGGCAGACGCGCCATCTCGTACGTGACAAGCCAGTGATAATTGCCCGGAATGTAGCAAAAATCTACAGGATGGGTTGCAAAATACCCCCGTGCCCTGCGCGCAAACTGGTACATACTGCCAAAATGGCGCGACAGGGAGGGAGACGTGCATGCCACCGCCACACGGGCGTTGAGCAGCCCGCGCATTTCTCCCTCGGTCGAGGCGCAGAACACCGTTACAGCATAGCCATGCCCCGCCCAGTAATTGGCCAGCCTGATGGCTATTCTTTCCGACCCACCAAACCTGAAGTCATGAATAACGATGCCTATGCTGGACAGCCCTGTTTTCTCCATACTTTTGCCCGTTACACCTTCTTAAATTTCAAGAAGGTGTCTCCATTTTTCTATAATTTTCTCACGTGAGAACAAGGTGGCGCGGGTTTTGGCCGCTTCCGAAAAACGCAACCGCAGGCCCCGGTCGCCCATCAGTTCCAGCACAGCGCGTGCAAAACCCGCCTCATCCCCATCGGGAACAAGAAAGCCTGTCTGCCCGGAGGCAATAATTTCAGCAGGCCCCGTTTCACAGTCAAAGGCGACAATCGGTATTCCCGCAGCCTCCGCCTCAAGCATAACCATGGGTAGCCCCTCGTACCGTGAGGTGGAAACTAAAATGCCGGTACGTGCATACACCGCACTTACATCATTATTGGCAGGCAGGAACTGCACATTTGCAAGAGATGCGGCCGCATGCGTCAGCTGCTCCATATCCGGGCCGGACCCTATAATCTGCAACACCCAGTTTTTGGCCCGCGGGTCCTGCGTAACCTGCCCCCAAAGAGCAAGCAGCCTATCAAACCCCTTCTGGTGCGTCAGTCGCCCAATACCAACAACATACTGCGCGTCCGGGTTATAGTGCACAGGCGGGAGAGCTGGCACCATATTGGGAATACAGACCAGCGTTGCTCTGGGGGCCAGTTTTTTGCGCCATAGCACCCCATCGCGCTGGGTCAGTGTAACAATATCGTCCGCCCAGCGTGCGGCTATCCGCCGCCCCCAGCGCCGCTTGCGCTTGCCCATGTCCACATTGCAGTTAAAATGTTCCCACACAATGCAGCGGATACCCGCCAGACGGCAGGCCGCAACACCGTACAGGGCATGCGTGCTTTCAACCACCACCAGCGTATCCAGCTTGAGCGCGCGGATCTGCCTGTAACACCGCCAGACCAGACGCAGCCAATGGCTGAGCATGGGCACATGCCTGCCAAAGAGCGACACAGTACGCACCTTAGGGTCCAGCCCATATGCGGCAGGGCCTTGAGACCAAAGCTCGATCAGGGACACGCTTGCGTGCTCGACCAGCCCATTCATTACAGCACAGGCGGTCCGTTCGGTCCCCCCCAGACCATTGATGTGCTGAATGAGAAATCCTACGCGCATGCCACGCCGACCCCACACCCCCGGGCACACAGGTGCCCATTACAGAACAATAACGCCCTGCAATCCTTAAGAATGCGTTTTACTATCATCAATGGGCTGCATGAACCAATCCCTATTCCACGCGCAGCAGGAATTCCCCACAGAACAGCACGCAAACGGGCAGGAACGCCCCCCTACTCCGCGCAACCACAAAGGGTCGCCTATGCAGGTGTGGCCCCAGCCCCCGATGACAACAGGGAAAGGTAATGCTCCCCCCCGTGCGCCAGATGAAAGGAGCGTACAGTTTCGGCCAGTTTTTCACACGATGGTGCGGCTTCGCCCTGCAAGCGCATAATGGCGGCAGCCAGCGCATTGGGGTCCCCCACAGACACGGCCTCGCCCACCCATGGGGCGCGCATCAGGTCATCGAGTGCAGGGGTGCAGCGCGTGCTGACAATCTGGCGTCCCGCCGCCAGAGCCTCCACCAGCACAGCGCCATAGCTTTCCGCGTAGGATGACAGAACAAACAGGCGGCAGGCATCCAGAAACGGGCGGATACACGAGACATACCCCACCAGATCCACGTTCTCTTCCAAGCCAAGGCCACGGATCAGGCTTTCCAGCGCGGGCCGCTCCGGGCCTTCCCCGCAAATGGTCAGGCGCACGTTGGGCTGATGTTGCTTGATAAGGGCGACAGCCTTGATCAGCACATCAAACCCCTTGATCGGCACCAGCCTGCCTGCTGCCAGTATGTTCAATGCGCCATTTTCTGGCACACGCACCAGATCATGCTCCTCCCAGACAACGGGCAGGGGAATGACCTTGACATCTGGGCGGGTCAGCACTGTGCGCGTATCCTGCGCCAGCGCATGGCTTACGGCCACAACATGGTCGCTCCTGCGTAGCAAAAACCGCATCCGCACATTGTAAAGCCACTGCGACAGCAGGTTACGCCCCTGCCTGAAAATGGGAGAACTGACCTGTGAGACCAGCACCGGCCTGACCTGCCTTGGCAACTGCGCCAGCCGCCTTGCAATAGGCCAGTGCCCGTTGCCCGGCACATAACACGCCTGAACTGGGTTGGCCTGAAAATACAGTTTTGCGGCACACGCTGTTTTTTCGCCCAGCTGCCTGTCGGAAACATGTGCGGGAATGGATGCGGAGCGTACAATAATATCGGAGCGAAGCAGGTCGCGCATTTCCCCTTCATTACGCCCGACAAATACAGTTACAGGAAAACCCAGACCGCTCCAGTAATGTGCAAGACCAATGGCAACACGCTCGCTACCGCCAAGCCTGAAGTCCCTAAGAACAACGCCTATTTTAAAAAACTTTGGGCTTGAACACACATCCATTAAAGACATCTTTGTTTTCAGATTTTTCCGAAAATTTCCATTTTTTGTTAACGTGTATATTTCATGAATGTTTGTATAGAATTGCAAGAACAATTCCTACCTATATTCCACGCACCTTGAGCGCAACCACACCCAATAAACTTAAATTTATTTTTACAGTTTATACGCAAGAATAGTTTGTGTATAATTTGTTACACGCCTCCAATATAGCTGAATAACTCACACCCATACTGACAATACCCAACACCCATTACGCCCCCAAAGGGCTTCTGGCTTACGCCCACCCCTGCGCTCCGGAATATTTAATACCCTCTACATATCGCCCCACTGGCTACTTGAGGGATTGGGGCATTAATTTCCACACACCACCAATTGGTGTAAAAGCCGCGCTTCAGGTTTTTACTGTGTGAGATTGCATGGACCATAGTCCCCATTCTGTTTTTGCTCGTATTCTGGGCAATACCGGCATTCTGATAGGCAGCCGCGTGCTTAACGCCGTGTGCAGCTTTGTCTATGTTGCATGGGCAGCCCAGACACTGGGCCTGCAGGACTTTGGCGTTATGCTGCTTGTAATCACCTTTGCAGCACTGGTGTGTGATATTACCCACCTGCAATCGTGGCAGTCTCTCCTGCACTATGGCACCCGTTTTTTTGAACAAAAGCAGTTTGACCGCTTTAACGACGTGCTGATCTTTTGCATCCGGGCAGACTTTATCAGCGGTCTGGCAGGGGTTGTTACGGGGCTGGGCGGCGTTGCCCTGCTTGGCGGCACGTTTATGGGCTGGTCAGCACAGGTCCAGTTGGACGCAGCCTTATGCATGCTCACCATTTTTTGCATGAACACGGGCTGGTCAACCGGCATGCTGCGGATGTGCAACCGGTTTAAACTTGTGCCCGTCTACGAATTTTTAACAACCTGCGTGCGTACCGGCGGCACGGGTATTGGGTTCCTCTGCCATTTTGGCATGGGCTATTTCCTTCTTGTCTGGTCCTTGACCCAGTTGACCATGTTTGTCTCCTGTAGTTGTGCTGGTGTTTACCTTGTTAAAAAATACACCGGGGGCTTTCCCTCCCTGTCCAGCATCTTTCTGGCCCGGACGCGCATTCACGGCATATGGCCCTACACGGTTAAGACCAGCATCAATCAGGTTCTGGAATCCTTTTTTTCGCAAGGGGCTACGCTGCTGATCGGTGGCCGGCTGGGGGCAAGCGAGGCCGCCGTGTACAAGGTTGCGCGCCAGATCAGCAACGGTCTGGCCAAACCCGCACAAATGATGATCCCTACACTCTACCCCGAGTTCATTCGCATGCGCGATGCTCAGGACTGGAGAGGCATCCGCACGATTATCCTTAAAATATTCGGTATTATTGTTGCGTTCTCGGCACTCTCGCTGGTTCTGACAGCCACAGTCGGCGATCGCCTGTTCTCTTACATGCTCCATGATGTCTGGCCGGGCCAGCAGAGCATACTTTTACTACTTGTTGGCGGGTCCTTGCTCGATATCTGCCTGATCCCGCTTGAGCCATTCCTTGTCATGATCGACCGGATTTCCATACTCCTGCGGTGGCGAATTATTGTGATGTGCCTTTATTTTCCGCTGCTGTTTGTTTTCATGGGGTATGGCGGCCTCAAGGGCGCATCACTCGAAACCCTTCTGGCGTCGCTGATCATGTTTGTTGTGTGCGCACTCCCCGTCCTGCGCCAGCTCAACCACAAGGTTGCCCAGACAGACCCGGCAGGGCAAACCGGGCAGGCTTGACCGCAACAGGGCGGGCCTGCTCCAGCAGCCCCCGCCCACCCGACAGAACAACCAAGGAAAGCTCTTTATGGGACTGCGAAAAGACATCTGGCGCGTGGGTATTGTGGACAGCCCCTTACGCAGCATTTTAGAGCGGGGTACGCTCGAAGGCCTGCCCGTTGTCTGGACCCCTCCCATGCGCCGCTTCTGCTTTCGCGCGGACCCGTTTGGCCTGTGGCGAGATGGCAGGCTGCATGTCTTTGTAGAAGATTACGACCACCGCGTGCGCGTAGGCTCCATAGACGTGTTTATCTACGATGCAGCCTTTAACCTGCAAGAGCAGCGCAAAGCGCTCCAAACCCCGTGGCACCTCTCCTATCCTTATGTGTTTGAGGCAGACGGGCAGACATGGATGCTCCCCGAAGCCCATCATTCTGGCAAGCTCACGCTGTACCGCGCCGCCCGCTTTCCCGACCAGTGGGAGGAGGCAGCCGTTATCCCCCTTGGTGCGGACATTGCGGTGGATGCTACGCCCTTTTTCCATAACGGGCTGTGGTGGCTGTTTTACACCCCGGCCAGACGTCCCGCAGCCCCCGTGGGCGAACTCCACCTTGCCTATGCTCCAAGCCTGCTTGGCCCGTGGGAGCGCCATTCCGCCAACCCCGTCCGGCTGGATAACGCCAGCACCCGCCCCGGCGGCACACCGTGTATAGTAGGCGGCAAGGTTGTCCTGCCTGTGCAGGACTGCACACACACCTATGGCGGGGCCATCCGCCCACTGGTCTTTGATGAGCTGACCCCACAGCGTGTGCGCACCCACGCAGGCTCGGCCATACGCATACCCGCAGCCTACGCACCCTATACAGAGGGCATGCACACACTTGCCGCCGTGGGCGATGTCACACTGATCGATGCAAAATATACGGACCTGTCCGCCTATGGGCTGGGGCTACAGGCATGGCGGGAGGTTAAAAAACTGGCCCGCAGGGTTCGCACCCGCTAACGCGGCCCACACCGGGTAATCAAGGGCTGGCACCTCCCCCCAGTGTGGCCTTTTTGCATGGATTACCCCGCCAAACGGCCGCAATGCAGCCAATCGGGGGGACTGGCCCAAGTTCGGTGTTGACGTGGCTGCGAGTCTGCCAGTAAAAGCCCCGCTGATCCACGCAGATGGAAGCATGCCGTGCAAAGTTGCGGCCAAAGAATAAAAAGCGA
>JBDNSL010000072.1:0-12758 GCA_047719095.1 Acetobacter sp. | reverse complement strand
CAAGCTCCAAGCTCCAAGCTCCAAGCTCCAAGCTCCAAGCTCCAAGCTCCAAGCTGTATGGGGCACACCCGGCCACGGCCCGCAACCACGCCCATGCCCCCGGCGTGTTTTAAACCCGCTTTTATACGCCGTGCCTGTTCCCCCCAACGACTGATCCGTGCGACCATCGGGGGTGGCATGCCCTACGGCTGGACATATATCTGGCCATTTGCCCGCAGTATTTAAAACCGCTTTGTAAAAAAGCATTTTATCAAAAAGTCAGTGGAAGACTCTCGCCGTGCCCTTCAAAAACATTGCTGTTTTCTGTGACGTGACCGTCAAAAATATCGCTTTTACCCTCTGCTTTTTTCTGCCCTTCTTTCAATTACGGGGGCGTGCCATTTCCGATTTTATTGTTTCCTTTATTGCAATCGGCTTTTTGCTCCACTGCCATTTTAAAAACCAGTTTGCCTGCCTGCTCCGTGGGTGGTTCCCCTACGCCCTGGCCCTGTGGGGGCTTGGGGTTGTGTCCTCCATGCTCGACAGTTCCGCACATGCCACATTCGAAGCGCTTGCACTGGTGCGCTATTTTATTTTTGCCAAAGCGCTGGAAGAATGGCTGCTGGATAGCCGGCAAAAGCAGCAGGCACTGGGCGTTGCGGTAACGCTGGCAGGGCTGTGGGTGCTCAGCCAGTGCTGGGAGCAATACCTGTTCGGGGTTAATATTTTTGGCTACCCCAGATGGCTGGATGGCGCACTAACCGGCCCGTTTTTTGTACCGCGCGCAGGTCCCGCCCTCATGATCATCATGTTCCCCGGTCTCATGGTTTATCCCATGCGGATGGTGCGGAGCAAAAACCTCGCCCAAAAAGCCCTTGCATTGGGAGGCATGTCCTTTTTGCTGCTAAGCATGGTCATGATTGGGCAAAGAATGCCTGCCCTCCTTGTGTTTTTCGGATTTTTTATCTGCGCCATTCTTATCAAAACAACCCGGAGCGCCGTCATCCTGTCCACTCTGGTGGGCATGGCCGGGCTGGCCTTGCTGCCCGTTCTCTCGCCCCCGGCCTATAACAAGCTGGTCATTCATTTTGCAGAGCAGATGAGCAGTTTTCCGCACTCCGCCTATGGCCAGATTTACATGCGCGCGTTGAACATGGTTTACGCACACCCGCTGACAGGTCTGGGGTTTGACGGTTTTCGCAGACATTGCGCCGAGGCCACCTATTTTTACGGTGTGCCGCAATTTGCCCCGTTTATGGCAGGCGAGGACACAAGCATGGGGTGCAACATCCACCCCCACAACATCTATCTCGAAATTGCCACACTGGCGGGCCTGCCCGGTCTGCTATTGTTTGTCTGTATTGTATGGCGCTGGCTGAAAACGCTTTTGCAGGCCGCACGAACCACCACAGACCTTATGCCGTCCATGCTGTTTATTACGCTGTGCCTGCTGTTCTGGCCGCTTGCCTCAACCAGTGCGCTTTTTACGGAGCGGACAGCGGGCTGGGTGTTTTTAATGGTCGGGTGGGGGCTGGCACTGGCCCGCACCACACAGCATGGCACTGGCACTGGCACTGGCACTGGCACTGGCACTGGCACTGGCACTGGCACTGGCGTGCAATAACGCAAAGCCCGCCCGCAAGGGGGATGCGGGCGGGCAAAGACGTTTTAAAAAATATCATGCTTAAAACAGATCAACTTCGCCAGAATGGCAGGCCGGGCTGGCCTGTGCACCATTGCAGAGCACGTCTATCACGTGGCTGAGCTTAACGCCCCGGCTCAGGGCTGCAACATCGAGCGGCCGCTCGGCCTGCGCCCCATAGGACACAACCAGATTACCCAGAATGGTGGACACGGCCTCCACTGTCTGCGTGGCGGAATCCAGCTTTTGCAGGACCTGCACATCCGCATCACTCAATGGGGCGTCGGCCATGTTCTCGCCCACAACGCGCTGCACCCCCATAAAATCCTGACAGGTCTGGTCCAGTAACTCAACCAGATGGTCCATCACATCGCTCACGCTGCGCTGGGTCCCAACCACAATGTGCGATAAAGGGTGCACGACATCCATGTACTTTAATCCTCTCCGGCCCGGCTTTTTTAAAACAGCTCGACCTCGGAACTGGCCTCTTTGGCCCATTTCCGCTCTGCTTCAGCCTCACGCCGGCTGTAGGCGACTTCCTGCTTACCAATACCCTGCACGTCCTGCACCAGATTCTGCTGGGCACGGCCCGTGGTTGGCCAGAACCGAATACGCCGGGCCAACGTGCCACCCAAACTTTGGGAGATGCACTTAATGCCTTCGTCCACCAGATAATGGGTTACAAAACGAATGTTCTCCTGCCCGATGCGCCCCAGACTGGGCACTACGGCGGCTCCACCAAACACCTTGCACGCCAGACGGCCACGCTGCCCCCCGGCCTTGAGCAGACCGTTGACCAGCATTTCCATGGAGTTCACGCCAAAACGCATGGCTGTGCCGGAATGGCCTTCCCCCCCGTCGGGCAGCAGAAAGTGGTTAATGCCACCAACGCGCGCAAGGGGGTCAAACATGCAGACCGAAACACACGAGCCAAGAAGCGTTGCAAAAACCACTGACGAATCGCCAGAGATTTCCACCTCTCCCTGAATAACCGTTTTAACTGTGGAGTGGTCGCTCACTTTATAGGCCCGAACACCTTTTCCAGAACCTCGCGCAGCTTGGCCACGGTGTAAGGTTTGGCAAGGAAGTTGTTAACACCAGCCTTGACCGCCTCTTGCACCAGATCCTTGCTGGCCTCGCCGGTCAGGATAATGAAGGCCACTTTCTGAATTTTGGGGTTGCTACGCACCGCGCGCAGCAGGGCCAGCCCATCCATAACCGGCATATTAAAATCGGATATGACGAGATGCGTGGGGTTCTGGTCCAGATATTCCAAAGCCTCTTTACCGTCTTTGCGCTGGGCAATGTTGGTAAAGCCGATTTCTGCCATACTGTTGGCCAAAACCTGACGGATAGAGGCCTGGTCATCAACGATCAGGGCCTTAATTTGTGAAGCGGCAGGCATTTGTCTCCCCCTTATTCCTGGTCTCAAGTCCGGTCATCAGGGACCGGCATCAGATAGACAGGGCGGTTGTCGTCCGCCCGTTTTTTGTGTTCAGCGCGTATGGATGGCCATGGCAGCACTGCTGATCTGGCGCAACGGCACAATCTGGCAGGCCGCACCAATTTCTGCCGCAACCCGTGGCATTCCATAAACAACCGCAGATGTTTTGTCCTGCGCGATTGTAAAGGCCCCGGCCTGACGCATGGCCAAAAGCCCTTCTGCGCCATCGCGGCCCATACCGGTCAGGATAATGCCCAGCGCATTGCGCCCTGCATGCTTGGCCACGGACTTGAACAAAACATCCACAGAGGGGCAGTGCCCGCTAACCGGAGCGCCACTGATCAGCCGTGTCATGTATTTGCCACCGCTGTTATCCACCACAAGATGCTTGTCCCCGCCGGGCGCAATTCTGACCATACCGGGTTGCAGTGCTTCCCCGTCCCGCGCCTCGGCAATGGAAAGGGCGGACATAGACTGGTTAAGCCGATTCGCAAAGCTGGCCGTAAACAGCGGGGGCATATGCTGGCAGATAACCACCGGCGGGCTTTTTTGCGGAAAACCGGAAAGCACCTCCTCCAGTGCTTCCACCCCACCCGTGGACGAGCCAATGGCCACCAGATCCACCGAGTTGCCCCATGTTGTCTGGATACGGGCCGTGGGGGCCGCAGGCGTACGCCGCTGAATGCGTGAGACAGGCTGCGAGCGCGCGGCCAGCACGACCAGCCGCCCAAGACCCGCAAACGCGTCCTCCCCCGCACCCACATTATGTTTGGGGTAGCAGTCAAACGCCCCCATCTGGAGTGCGGTAATGGCCGTATCCGCTCCCTTGGCTGTCAGGCTGGACACCATGACAACGGGGATGGGCCGCATCCGCATGATTTTTTCCAAAAACTGCAACCCGTTCATCCCCGGCATTTCTACGTCCAGGGTAATAACGTCGGGCTGGTCCTTGATAATCAGGTCGCGTGCTTCCAGCGGGTTTGCCGCCTCGCCGCACACAACAATATCGGGGTTCTGGGCAAAGGAGCGTTTGATCAGCGCCCTGATTGTGCGCGAATCATCAACAATCAGAACTTTTACTGGCTGGGCCATCAATCAGCTCGCTTTCCGGTAAATGGTCGGAGCCACCTGCTCCAGGCCGCATTGGCGGGGATTGGCCACTTTTTCCGAATGACCAACATAAAGGAACCCGCCTTTTTCCAGCTTGTCAGCCAGACGGCCCCACAGACGCTCGCGCGTGGGTTCATCAAAATAAATCACGACGTTACGGCAGAAAATAACGGAAAACTGCCCCCGCATGGGCCAGTCCGCATTCAGGTTGAGCACCTTGAAAACCGGAAGCTGGCGGATATTGCCAACAAAGGTCAGGTTTCCCCGGTCATCGGCCTGCATGAACTGGTTTTTCTGGGTGGTGGAAATACCGTCTGTCTCGCTGGCAACATACGTTCCAGCAGAAGCCTGCGCCACCACATTGGAATTGATGTCGGTCGCCAGAATACGCATGTCATACGATGCGGCCTCGGGAAAAGCCGACAGAACAGACATGGCAATGCTCCACGGCTCCGGCCCTGTGGAGCACGCAGCAGACCATATGCGCCCACGCCCGCCGCTACGCAGCCGGGTGGCGAGTGCAGGCATGACATTTTGTTCCATATGCACAAAATGCGGGCGTTCACGAAAAAAGCTGGTGACGTTGGTTGTTAACGCACAGACCAGCTTTTCCATTTCCGCCTTGCCGGGCGGGCTTTGCACAAAGTTGAGATAGGCATGGAAACTGTCCATGCCACTTTCGCGCACACGGCGGGAAACACGCGAATACACCAGCGTACTTTTGGAATCGGGGATAAAAATACCCGCTTCCTGCTTGGCTATCCGCCGGACCATCTGAAAATCGGCGTCCGTGTACTCCGGGTCAGCAGTGGAACGCGTGTCGGCCATCAGGAAATCATCCCGCCTACCAGTTGGCCCACCACAACCTCAAGCCGGAGCACGCCAATCATGCGGTCTGCAATCATGACCAGACCACTCAGGCTGCTATCTTCCTCTGCCACGGCCTGAATGTCGGACAGATTGACATCGGCCATGTCAATCACCCGGTCCACCAGCAGGCCACACACTGTGCCATTGCGCGATTCCACAATAATCACCACACGGCGCGGGTTGTCGGCCTGCGGCTCAATATTCAGGTACACCGCAAGGTCGATCACGGTCAGGATAATGCCGCGCAGGTTGATTGCACCGCACACATAGTGCGGGGCAAAAGGCAGGGCGGTTGTTTTTTCAAACCCGCGAATTTCGCGCACGCTCAGGATGGGAATACAATATTCCTGCTCACCCACAGCAAACACGATCATCTTCACAAGTTTGGCGTCCGCCCCGGCTTCGTCCGTCATATCCATTTTCCTACTCAAATACAGATCGTCAGATGTGGTGTTAGATTATGCCGCAAGCCCCGTGCGCACGTCCGACGGCCTTGTGTCAATCCGGCCAAGAGCGTTTGCAACCAGTGCGGGTACGTCCAGAATAAGGGACACGCTGCCATCCCCCAGAATGGTCGCAGCGGACACGCCCGACATCTGCCGATAGTTTTTCTCGATGCTTTTGATCACCACCTGCGCCTGATCGCGGATGTCTTCCACAATCAGGGCCGCACGGGCACCGGACTCGTTTTCCACAACCAGAATCACGTCTTCCTCGGACAGGCCACCCGAGCCATATCCACCAAGCCCCAGTTCGGACGCAAGGGGGATAAGCGGCATACACGCCCCACGGATGGACACCACATTGGCCCCATCGGGCAGCATGTAAATGTCCTTGTGGTTGACCATCATGGTTTCCACCACGGAGGAGACGGGCACCACCATGGTGGACCCGGCCGCCACGATCAGCATCCCGTCCAGCACGGCCAGTGTTAGCGGCAGGGACAGGCAGAAGGTTGTGCCCTGCCCTTCCACACTGCTAATTGTTACGCGCCCGCCAAGGCCCAGAATGGCCTGCTTGACCACGTCCATGCCCACACCACGGCCCGACAGATCGGACACGGTGGCAGCGGTGGAAAAGCCCGGAGCAAAGATAAGGTTATTCACCTCATCATCGGTCAGCACCGCATCGGGGGCGATAATGCCGCGCTTGACGGCTGTTGCCAGCACGCGTTCGCGGTTGATCCCGCCGCCATCGTCCTTGATGGTGATGAGGATACGGCCAGAGCGATGGCCTGCCGAAAGCAGCAACTGCCCCGTGGGGGACTTGCCTGCGGCAATACGGTCCTCGGCACTTTCTATCCCGTGATCCACGGCGTTACGCAGCATGTGGGTCAGCGGGTCGGACAGTTTTTCCACCAGTGTGCGGTCCACTTCCGTGTCCTCGCCCTCCAGTGTCAGCACCACGTCCTTGCTGGTCATGGAGCAGGCCTCGCGCACAACGCGCTGCATGCGCTGGAACACGCTGCGTACAGGCTGGGCACGCACGGCCATAACCGCGTCCTGAATGTCTCGCGTTAAGGTTTTCATGCTGGCAATGCGCTTGATCATTTCCTGCTGGCCGCCATCTTCACGCTGGCCAATGGATTCAAGTGCTGCCTGTGCAATAACCAATTCGCCCACAAGGTCCATCAGGTCGTCCACGCGGTGCAGGTCCACGCGGATGGTGGCCTGCTCAGCCGGGCGGCGCGTTGTGGCGGTATTACCCGCAGCAATCGGGGCTGTGGCTGCCGGTGAAGGGGCTGGCGGCAGTTCCGCCATAATTTTTTCCGCAATGGTTGCGGGGGCTGCGGGGGCCGGGCTGGCAGCAACCGGGGCCGGAGCCGGGGCCGCAACGGGTGGTGCTACAGGCGCAGGCTGCTCCGGGGCTGCCGGGGCTGCTGCCACCTCAGGCACGCTCTCCCCACCACTGGGGCCAGACCCGCCATCACGCGTGACATTGACGTCACACACATCGCTCACCCAGTCGAAAACCGTGTGTACGCTCTCCTCCGGCACAGCGGCAGGCAGGAGCACACGCCACGACAGGTAGGATTTTTCGGTTTCCATGCTGCCCAGTGCGGGCAGGGCAGCCGTCTCGCACGTAACTGTGCTGGTGCCACCGTGGGCAACCGCTACATCGGCCAGACCGATCAGCAGGTTACGCGCATCATCCCCCCGGTCATACATGGCCGTGTGGGGGGTAAATGTTACAACGAGGGATGCCGATTCAGGGGCGGGTGTTTCTTCTTCAAAGCCAAAATCGCCAAAGTCAAAATCAGCCATAACTGGCTCAAAATCGACCGGCACGGGCGTAAAGTCGGCAGGGACCGTGTCGTCCTGCTTTTGGGCACCGCCAGTGCCTTCGCCTATAATGGCCTGTAGCTCAACCCGGCTTTCCTCAATCCGGCCCGGATCAACCGTGGCCTCGCCCTGTGCTTCGGCAACCAGATCGCTCAGAACGTCCATGGCCTTGAGAAAGGTTTTGACGATCTCAGGCGTTGGGGCAACACGACCGGAGCGCAGGCCATCGAGGGAACTTTCGAACACATGCGCAAAGCGGACAAGGTTTTCCAGACCGAACGATGCGGCCCCACCCTTGACCGAATGCACGGCACGAAAAACGGCGTTGATTGTCTCCTTCCCGGATTCACCATCCGAGAGGGCAGACAGGCCACGCTCCAGTTCCTGAAGCTGCTCTTCACACTCCTGGAAAAAAACCAGAAGGATATCGTCCATGTCACCACTCATTCTGGTTCTCTCTCCTTCAGGCAGTTACCCGGCGGATCGCCGCCACAAGGCTGTCGGTGCTGAACGGCTTGACAATCCACCCCGTTGCCCCGACCGCACGGGCACGGGCTTTTTTCTCGGGGTCGCTTTCGGTTGTCAGAACGATCATTGGCAGGTGTTTGTACTGCTCAAGTGCCCGCACTGCCTCGATAAACTCGAAGCCGTCCATGCGCGGCATGTTAATGTCCGTGATAATCGCGTTGGGAACAGGGTCGGCCGCCTGAAGAACTTCCAGCCCTTCAACCCCGTCCCCACCCTGAATAACATCGTACCCGGCCCCTTCCAGGGCCTTGCGTAGCATACCCTGCATGGTGCGGGAGTCATCAACCGTCAGGACACGAATGCCCACTTTTTCCACCATAGTCCTCATTACTCCTTAAATGGCGCCAGCGGCTCGGTCAGACACGCGCTCACGCCAAACAGGGCGTAGGCCTCCACGACTGGCTCCGAGGGCGCCACAAGGGGGCATCTGCTGGCAAGGAGAACCTGCAAACACAGCCCTCCAAGGTAGGTCACGCCCGAGGCATCCAGAGCAACCTGCTCCCCCCCGGCACTTTCAACAGCCTGTTCGATCGCACTCTTCAGGGCAAACGCCGCAGAAGTGTCCAGACGTTCAGGTAAGGTCACACTAGCCAACGCTCCGCTCCCCTGATCAGCCGCACAGGCAGGGGCTACAAAGCCCCTGACATGCTGGAATAATGGCCATTAGAATTCTTCCCACCCGGCATCGGAGGATGTGGTGGGCATGGACAGCGCGGGAGCGGCCGCAGGGGCCTGCGGTGCGGGGGCCGCCACACGGGCCGGGCTGGCGGCTGCTGGCCGGGACCGGGGTGCGGATGCACGCGGGGCCACCAGTGCCGGGCGCGCAGCACGGCTTGTACGCGCAGCCGACGTGTCCATTTTAAAGCGGCTCAGCGTTGTGGCCAGTGTCCGTGTTTCGGCGGTCAGGTTATGGCTGGCTGCGGTGGTTTCTTCCACCATGGCCGCGTTCTGCTGGGTTACCTGATCCATACCACCGATAGAGGAGGTCACTTCGGACAGGCGCTGGGCCTGATCCTGCGTGGAGGAGGAAATTTCCTCTACCCGGGTGGCAATGTTCTGGGTGCTGCCTGCAAAATCGCTCAGGTAGCGGCCGGTCTGCTGCACCAGATCCACACCCTTGACAACCTGTTCGGCGGCCACGGAAATAAGGCGCTTGATCTCGCTGGCAGAGGTTGCGGACTGCTCGGCAAGCGAGCGCACTTCCTGCGCGACCACAGCAAACCCACGCCCGGCTTCACCCGCACGGGCGGCTTCCACGCCTGCGTTAAGGGCCAGCACGTTGGTCTGGAAGGCAATGCCGTCAATAACCGAAATAATTTCGCCAATGGCATCGGAAGAGCTTTTGATCCCGTCCATGGCCTTGGTGGTTTCGGTCATGACCGTGGTTGCCGCCTTGACCTTTTCCAGCGCCTGCTGGCTTTCGGCATTGGCGTCGGCACAGGCTTTGGCGTTGCTCTGCACACCTTCGGTAATGGTCCGCACGGAGGATGCGGCCTGCCCAAGGTTTGCGGCCTGCTTTTCTGTCCGCTTGGCCAGATCGTCCGATGCGGTGGAAATTTCGGCAGCGCCAGTGGAGATCAGGTCGGAGTTGGAGGCAACCGCACTCAGCGCTTCGTTCAGGCGGGATGCGGAATGGTTGAACGCATCACGCAGGGGGGCGAATTCGCCATCAAAGATCGGGTCTTCAATACGGGTACGCAGGTCGCCCTGCGCCATGTCGGCCAGCGCCTGACCCAGCCGTTCGATCACCAGATGGGTGTGCTTGTCCCGGTCCTGGCTGCCTTCAAGTGCGTCCTGAATTTCGGACGCCATTTTTTCCTGCCGCTGGCGGGCTGTCGCCTGCTCGTCAACCATGCGCGAAAACCGCGCCATGACCCGGGCAAGGCGGCCAACGCAATCTTTGTTCTTGAGGAAAGGCACATTGTTGTGGGCAACACCATCGCCCAGCTCTTCACCGACCTTGGCCAGTTTTTCAACCGGTACGGTAATCAGGGCGGTAAACCATTTCCAGATAACCAGAACAACAATCTGCCCGAAAATAAGGGCGCCCATGTTGATAATATATGTGTAATGGGCCGGGGCATGCCAGAAAAAGCCAACCGTCTCCACAATAATCTGTAAGACAAAATATGCTTCCAGACACAGCATCACAACCCGGATTTTATCGCGGAACGGAGCGTCCTTGTTCAGCCATTGCAGCATATCCGTGCAACTTCCTTCATATTGTTGGGGCGCCTTACGTGGCAACCTGCCGGACGCTCCCCCATGGGCGGAGCAGATGCCAGCCGGTCATGGCCTAATGGCCCCCCTTGCACATTCACAAAAATCAGGAAACGCCAGACGACGCCCCTTGAGATAAAAAGCAGATAATCTGTTCTCATCCAGACACAGGGACCAGACAAGCAAGCGCTTACATACCGCGTTCGTGACTAGATGTCTTTACAGAAGATTGTCGGATTAAGTGACAATCTGCTTTTTCTCCCAATAGATAAAATTCCGTAAAAACAATACTATAGCGCCACCAGCTTAACCCCGTGCCATAGGGCATGGAGAAGATGATGGCAGCCCTGCGCCAAATGATAGCTTTTTTATGGTAATGAGCAAGCCTTCAGGCCCAATGCACTTTCTAAAAACCTTGCAATATTAAAGGCGCAAACGCCCTACATGCGACCATTTATTATTATGGTGCAATAAAAGCAGTGGACTCGCACAGTTTTATAATAGATGCCTGCGCGGCTAACCACCAAAACTCCGGACAAGCCCGCCCGCAACCATCTGCCACCCATCCACCAGCACAAAAAAGATCAGCTTGAACGGTAATGAAATGGTCGCTGGTGGCAACATCATCATCCCAAGGCTCATCAGCACACTGGATGTGACAATATCAATAACCAGAAATGGCAGGTAAAGCAGGAACCCCATCTCAAACCCACGGCTGAGTTCACCCACCATAAAAGCGGGCATAAGCACGCGCCACGGCGTGTCTGCCGGGTTTGCTGTGGGGGTCACATTGGCCAGACGCTCAAACGTGGCCATATCGGCCGAGCGCACATGTTTGAGCATAAAGGTGCGAAAAGGCTCCGCTGCGGCCTTTAGCCCCTCCATTTCCTCCATCTGGCCTTCCATCATGGGGGAAATGCCCTGATCCCACGACTGCTGGAATGTGGGCTGCATGACAAAAAAGGTCAGAAACAGCCCAAGCCCGATCAGCACCGTGTTGGGGGGGGTGCCCTGCGCGCCAATGGCCCCGCGCAGGAGCGAGAGCACAACAATAATCCGCGTAAACGCCGTAACCATAACCAGCAGGCTGGGGGCCAGTGACAGCACTGTCAGCAGGGCGGTGAGCTGGATAATGCGGCTTGTTGTTCCCGCATCCCCGCCTTTGCCCAGATCAAGAGCGATAGACTGTGCATGCGCCACAACCGGCATACCCGCAAGCGTGCCCACTGCCACAGCGCACAGCGCCAGAGTGGCAAACCACACGCCACGTCTTGTAATGGCTGGAACTTTCAAGGCTGGGGACTCCGCTTTGGCAGGCAGGACAGGGGGGCAACCGTGGCCGGGGGCTGCGTGGCGGGCTGTTGCGTGGGGGCGCAAGACGCCCCCTCGTCCACCCAGCCCATAAACACATCGTTGCCACCGCCGGTCAGGATCAGCCCTTTTTTCTGGCCGTAGCGGATAACGCTCACCCGCCTGCGCTGGTCCACGGCAACACTTTCCATAACTGCCAGATCAGGCGTCTGCCGCCCCTTGAGCAGATAGGGCTCCATGAACTTAAGCCCATAGCGTGACAGAAAAATAAGCCCGATAACAACCGCAAACGCAACAATACAGGTTATGACCGGCGCCACAAACGACCCCACCCCCAGCCCTGCTGCCACGGGCTGCACGGTGGTTACTGCGGCGGTTGCGGGTCCGGCCAAGGCCCTTAACCGTTAGTGGCGGAAGAGGACAGGATTTCGGTCATGGTCACGCCAATATGGTTGTCATCCACCACCACCACTTCGCCACGGGCGATCAGGCGGTTGTTGGCGTAAATGTCCACAGCTTCACCCAGCTTGCGGTCCAGTTCCACCACGGCCCCGCGCCCAAGGCGCAGCAACTGGTTGACCGGCATGGTTGCCGTGCCAATAACTGCGGTAATCTTGACCGGAATATCGTAAACGGCCTCTTTTTGGGCGTCGTCCACATCCTTGCCATCGGGGGCAGGTGCTGCACCGGGGGCTGCCGTGGCGGAGGCATCCGGCGCTGGCGTGGTTGTGGCGAAATCCTCTAGCCCAATATCGGTGTTATCTGTTGTCATGGTTGTCTCCGCCTGCTTATGCCTGCCCAGTATTTAGCTGCATGCGCTGGCGCGCAAGTGCTGTCACACTGGCCACTATTTTTTCAGCCATGCTTTTGCGCCACTGCACTGGATCAATGACAATGGTGTTGGCTGCCGTGGAAATTCGTATAATGCCCTGTGCAATGTCGGGCACGGGCATGACCTGCACGCTGCCATCATTTTGCAAGGCGTCCTGTAGGCGCGGCTGGTCGGCCGCACTGCACTGCACTGTTACATCCCCTTCGCACTCACGCGCAAAGCTGGCTGCATCACTCAGCAGGTCCCGCTGCATGCCTTGCAGCACAGAGCCATCCAGTGCGGTCAGGCTGTGTACAATCTCTACCACAGTGACCACAAAAGCCTGCGTGGCCTTGGCCAAAGCCTGATCGCGCCGGGCATTTTCAGCCCTGAAGGCTTCGGTCAACTCGCTCAGGCACTCTTTGTAAAAGGCGTGAAGTTCCGCATCTTTTTGTGCAGCCCCTGCTGCATGGCCCTCCACATAGGCCTGCTGCTGGGCTGCGGCCAGCTCATCCCGCGTGATGCTGAGCAGGTTGGGGTCTGGCGGGGGCGGCTCGGGGG
>JBDNSL010000071.1:0-13022 GCA_047719095.1 Acetobacter sp. | reverse complement strand
CCCCGCCCCCCGCCGGCATATTTAGATATGCGCGAGGAGCCAACCCCGGGTCTCGTAGGGTCTCGGGGGCAGGGACATGTGTTTACGCGCCCAGACCGGACAAAAGCGCGACCACAGCCCCCATAAGCACCGCGCCCACAAGGCCACCCAAGGCCCCCGAGCGTGTTTTACCCGGAGAGATACGCGGGGCTAGTTTTGGCCCACCAATCAGCCGTCCTGCCATGTAGGCCGAGGTATCGCTCGCCACCACAACAGCCACAACGAACAGAACGGGCCACAGGCTTTCCTGCCGGAGCCAGAGCAACGCCGTACCCGCCATGATGATCACACACATGACCGCGCAAAGGGGTGCGCCAAACACGCACGCACTGATACAGAACAGAATGAAGTAGCCCCAGTGCCCCGCAGCAGCGGAAAGACCAGCACACACAGCCCACAGCACATAAAGCCCGCCACGCCAGCTCCGCACCGGCAGTGCGAACAGCCCCGCAGCCTCAGCAGCCATGCCCCCCATGGCCACAAGCACCATCAGCGTATAGGCAATACCGCCAAAGCCAATGCAGCCCCCTGCCACGGCCACCATAACCAGAGCGGACAGAACTCGTGGCCGCAGGTCACGCCATGCGGCAGAGGATCCTGCGTTGCTCATACCGATGGCCGGGCACCAAAGCGCCGCTCACGGCGGGCATAAAGGTCCAGCACCGTTGCAAAATGTCCTTCGTTGAAATCCGGCCAGAACACATCCAGAAAAACAAGTTCCGCATACGCACTCTGCCAGAGCAGAAAGTTGGAAAGCCGATATTCCCCACTCGTGCGCACCACCACATCGGGGTCGGGCACGCCTGCGGTCCATAAATGGTTGGCAAACAGTTCTTCGTTAATCTGGTCGGGGGTCAGCCAGCCATCACGCACTTCCTGCGCAACACGCCGGACGGCCTGCATAATATCGCCCCGCCCGCCATAGGACAGAGCAAGCAGGAGAACCAGCCGCTTGTTGTTCCGGGTCAGGGCTTCTGCCCGGGACAGTTCATCACGCATGGATGTGTCAAACCGGCCCAGATCGCCAATAAAGCGCAGACACACCCCTTCGGCGTGCAGTTCCTTAACCTTGTGGCGCAGATAATAGCGCAACAGGCCAGTCAGGTCCGACACTTCCTTGGGGCCACGCGACCAGTTTTCGGACGAAAACGCATAAAGGGTCAGGTAGGGAACGCCCCGCTGGATAGCTGCCTTGATGCACCGGGCTACTGCGTCCGCCCCGGCACGATGCCCCGCCAAGCGGGGTAGCCCCCGCTCACACGCCCAACGTCCATTGCCATCCATAATAATGGCGACATGGGATGGAACTGCCATTTTTTTTTCGGCTAACGAGGAAGACATCGCAGGAACAAATCCACCGTTTCAGTTCAGCGGGACATGGGCTGCCCCACCTTGGCAGGCTCTTAGACCTGCTTGATTTCCTTCTCTTTTTCGACAAGCATGTCATCAACTTTTTTAACATACTGATCAGTCGTTTTCTGGATGGCGTCAGACCATGTCTTTACGTCGTCCTGACTGATGTCGCCTTTCTTTTCAAAGCCCTTGGCCTTGTCCATGCCATCGCGGCGCACACCGCGCACGGCAATTTTGGCTCCTTCCGCGTAGCGTGCGGCAGCCTTGGCCAGTTCGTTGCGGCGTTCTTCGGTCAACTGCGGAATGGGCACGCGAATGGTCTGCCCCTCGCCCGCGGGGTTCAGCCCCAGACCTGCATCGCGGATGGCGCGTTCGACCGCACCGGCCAGAACACGGTCCCAGACCTGCACGGTAATCATACGGGCTTCGGGGACGGCAATGGAGGCAACCTGCGTTAGCGGCACTTCACCACCATAGGCTTCCACACGCACGGGTTCGAGCAGTGCCGGGCTGGCGCGCCCGGAGCGCAGGCCCGAAAAGTCGCGGCGCAGGCTTTCCAGCGCGCTATCCATACGGCGCTTGATGTCATCAAGCAGATCATTCAAGTCAGACATGGCGGTTTCTCCCGTTTTTTTTGTGGAGGCAGGGCTCAGGCGGCTTCAATAATGCGCGTAAAGGCGCCTTCGCCGCGCATGACGCGGCCAAATGAACCTTCCTCGCCAATATTGAACACAATAATTGGCAGCCTGTTCTCACGCGCAAGGCTGATGGCGGCTGCGTCCATAACGCTCAACTGGTTGGACAGAACTGTCATATATGTCAGTTCGTCATACCGGGTGGCATTGGGGTCCTGCTTGGGATCGGCTGAATACACGCCGTCAACCTGCGTGCCCTTGAGCAGGATATCGCACTCCATTTCCGCAGCCCGCAGGGCGGCAGCCGTGTCCGTGGTAAAGAAGGGGTTGCCGGTACCGGCAGCAAAAATAACAACACGGCCTTTTTCCATATGCCGCACCGCTCTGCGCCGAATATACGGCTCGGCAACGGACGACATGTGAATGGCGGACATAACCCGCGTTGTTATCAACTCGCGCTCAAGCGCGTTCTGGAGCAGTAGCGCGTTAATGACCGTGGCCAGCATGCCCGCGTAGTCACCCTGTGCGCGGTCCATGCCCTTGGCGGCCGCAGCCACCCCACGAAAAATATTGCCGCCGCCCACAACAAGGCACACTTCTGTGCCGCTGCGAACGACCTCTGCAACATCCTTGGCAATCCGCTCGACCGTCTTCTGTTCCACACCAAAGGAGCCATCGCCCATCAGGGCTTCGCCAGACACCTTGAGCAGAACACGTTTACGGCTTGGCGTTTCAGCGACAGAAGCAGTCATAGGCCCTCAATTATGCAAAGTCCGACAAAAAACAGACCTCCGCCGCACAGATGCTACGGCGTGTAAGATCGCTCTCTCTTATCCTCCAAGGCGCATGGCCACAAGCGCCAAGCCACGCTTTATGGCACGTCGTCCAGCCCGATTGCGCGCAGGCGGGCCCGCTCCTCGTCCCAGCCAGAACGCTCTTTAACGTTCAAAAACAGGTGGCACGGGCGCTCCAGCAGGCTGGCAAGCTGCTTGCGCGCCCGCTCGCCTATCATTTTGATCTTCTGGCCGCCATTCCCGATAAGAATGGCTTTGTGCCCTGTGCGCCCGACATAAATGGTGACCTCGATCCGCACGGAGCCATCGGGGCGTTCCTGAAAGCTTTCCGTCTCCGCCGTGGTGCCGTAGGGCACTTCTTCATGCGTTTGCATAAAAATCTGCTCACGCACCAGCTCGGCCGCCAGCAGGCGGTCCGGCAGATCGGTCAGGTCATCCTCGGGGTACAGGTAAGGCCCTTCGGGCAGGCTGGAGGCCAGCTTGTCCAGCAGGTCGTCTACCCCGCCACCTGTGCGCGCGCTGACCATGAACACGTGTTCAACCGGCAGTTTTTCAGTAATGGCTGCCGTAAGGGGCAGCAGGGCAGATGCGGGCACAAGGTCCGTCTTGTTCAAAACCAGCCATGTGGTGCGGCCGGTCTGCGCCAGACGGGTAATAATGTCCTGCACGGCTTCTGTCAGGCCCGAGCGGGCATCCACCAGCAGCAAGGTAATATCCGCATCATCCGAGCCATTCCATGCGGCTGCGACCATGGCGCGGTCGAGCTTGCGGCGGGGCTTGAAGATTCCCGGCGTGTCCACCAGCAAAATCTGGCTGGTCCCGCGCATGAGAATACCAAGCACCCGGAAGCGGGTTGTCTGCGCCTTGGGGGAAACAATGGAGAGCTTGGCCCCCGCCATGCGGTTGAGAAGTGTTGACTTGCCTGCGTTTGGTGCACCCACCAGCGCAGCAAAGCCACAACGTGTTGTTTGTGTCATGCCTGTTGCTTCAGCCCTGATGGCTGCCTCCAAGTTTTTCCAGCAGGGTTGCCGCGGCAGAACTTTCTGCTGCCCGCTTGCTCCCTGCGCATCCTTCCGCCGAATACCCACCAGCACTGACCCGCACCACAAACAGGGGAGCATGCGATGGACCGTCGGCCCCTATTGTTTCGTAAAACGGCAAACCCTGCCCACGCCCCAGAACCCATTCCTGCAATGCGGTTTTGGGGTCTTTGGGGGGGAGTGCCTGTGCATCGAGTATCCGCTTCCAGCAGGCACGCACAATCTTGCGTGCCGGAGCCAGCCCACCATCGAGAAAAACCGCGCCAAGCACGGCTTCCAGCCCATCGGCCACAACATTGGCGGCGGTCTGCACTCCAGCACGGGCCTCATGCTCCGCGACGGACAGGGCGTCAGCCAGACCAAGCTGCTCGGCAATATCCGCAAGCGTTGCACGTGAAACCAGATGCGCAAGCCGCGAGCCCAGAGCCCCTTCCTGCTCACCCGGAAACCGCTCCAGCAACAGTTCCGCCATAAGCAGACCCAGAACGCGGTCGCCTATAAACTCCAGCCGCTCGTTGGAACCAGCCCCCTTGGTTTTGTTCCGCCTGCGCCCACCCGCCTTCTGATGCGCGGCGGAACGATGGGTCAGCGCTTCCTGCAACAGGGAGGGATCGGCAAACTGGTAACCCAGACGTTCCTGCAATGCCATGGACGCCAGATATTGCGGCGTGGAGTGGCCAGCACTCATTTACATCACGCCTTTTAACAGACGGGCCCAGCGGATTTCGGCCGGCCAGTACCAGACCTGCCAGATGGGATGTGCGGCCTCAACCGAGAAGAAAATGCGCTGCGCCTTGCCGACAAGGTTTTCCATGGGCACAAAGCCAAGGTCCTTGGGGCCATCCCCCACAAAGCGGCTGTCCGCGCTGTCATCACGGTTGTCACCCATGGCAAAAAAGTAGCCGGGAGGGACTACGTATTCGGGAGTGTCGTTCTGCGGGCCATCATTGGTCAATTTCAGAATATCGTGCCGGACCACTCCCTGCCCGTCACGCAGGGGGAGTTCCTCCGTGCAGGCCTCGCCTTCCATGGGCATGCGCGTTTCATCCCGCGCCACGTAAGCGTGCGGCTGCGTGCAGGGAACCCGCACACCATTGAGGAAGAGCTGCCCCCCGGTGACCTGAATACGGTCCCCCGGCAGGCCGATAACCCGCTTGATGTAATCAATAGACGTATCTTTGGTAAACCGGAACACAGCCACATCGCCCCGATGCGGCTGCCCCGCCCAGACCCGCCCGTTAAACAGGTCGGGCGAAAACGGCAGGGAAAACCGCGAATAGCCATAGCTGTATTTGGACACCCAGATGTAGTCCCCCACCTGCAGGGTGGGGATCATGGACCCGGAGGGGATGACAAAGGATTCAAACAAAAACGTACGGACAAAAAGCACAACGATCACGACCGTTAAAATTGTCCGCACATATTCCACCACAGCATGTCTGACGGTAACAGCGTGCTGCGCTCCAGTTGGAGAAGTCTCCGATTTACTCATGCGCTGCCCCATCTGCTCCCATAATCATGCCAGAAAAATAAAATCCGCCGGATCAAGCCGTGCGCTTGGTGTGATGTCAACCCGCGCGGACCGAGATAAACACCTGAGCAAACGCATAAGGTGGCTCATCGGTCATGCTCAGCATCAGTTCAGGCACATAGCCCGTTGGCACAAGCTGCGCCAGCTTTTGTGCCGCAGCGCCACTCAGCACCAGCACGGGCTGGCCCGATGCAAGGTTTTCCACCCCGATCTGGCTTTGTGCAACCCCTTGGGCAAAACCCGTGCCCAGCGCCTTGGCGCAGGCCTCCTTGGCGGCCCAGCGTTTGGCGTAGGTGCCTATTCTGGCAGCCCCCGAACGGCTTTCCGCCTTGCTGCGCTCATAGGGGGTGAACACTCGGTCCAGAAAACGTGCGCCAAAACGCTCTATCACGCGCTCAATGCGCCGCATGTCACACAGGTCCACACCCGTTGCCAGCAGGGTCATGACTTGGCCCTGTCCGCCTGCATAATGCCCGAAACCGCACGCAGGCCAGCAATAACGGAGGACAGGTGGCGCAGGTCACGCACCTCCACATCCAGCAGAATTTCCGTAAAATCGAGCTGACGATGCACGATCTTGAGATTGACCATAGCCGCGTCACACTTGGAAATGGTGTTGGTAATGGAGGCCAGAACAGACCCCTCGTTACCCGCTACAATGCTGATCCGGCCAACCCGCATCTGCCCGGTGCCACCAGCACGGGCCATGGCGTCGTAGTCCCAGTCCACATCCAAAAAGCGTTCCGGGGTTGCGGCAAAGCTTTCCAGCGTCTGGCAATTGCGTGTGTGTACGGTCACACCCTTGCCGGTTGCCACCACGCCCACAATGCGGTCGCCCGGGAGCGGGTGGCAGCAGGCTGCGTAATGGACAGCAACACCGGCCCCAAGCCCGACCAGCGGCACAGCCCCACCCGAGGGGCGGCGCATGGTTGGCGCACCACGCGGCCGAGGCCCTGCCGTACCCAGCACACCGGGCAAACCTGCCAGCATGCGGGGCACACGCTGCACACGCCGCAATTCAGGATAGGCGGCATGGACCACATCACGCGCATTCAGGCTGCTGGTGCCGACCGCCACATACAAGTCCTGCAAGGAACTCTGCTTGAGTGCCTTGAGTGTGGTCTCCATAATTTTTTCGGAGCCATCCACACCTTCCTGCCGGAAAGCCTTGGCCAGAGCCGCACGCCCGTTATCCAGCGAAACCTGGCGCTGTTGCTGCGCCACATAACGGCGGATACGCGCGCGGGCCTTGCCCGTAACAACAAACCGCTCCCATGACGGCGAGGGCGCGCCCCCGCGAGCAGTCATGATTTCGACCTGATCGCCGTTTTCCAGTTCATGGCGCAACGGCATCAGGCGGCCGTTTACCTTGGCCCCAACGCAGGTATCGCCAATCTGGCTATGCACCGCATAGGCAAAATCAACCGGTGTTGCGCCCCGCGGGAGCGAGATAAGCTGACCTTTGGGGGAAAAACAGAAAACCTGATCCTGATAAAGCTCAAGTTTGGTGTTTTCCAAAAACTCATCCGGCGCAGACGAGGCTTCCAGAATTTCCAGCAGGTCCTGCACCCAGCGCGGGCGGCGCACGCCACCGTAACCGCCCTCATCCGGGCTGGTGCCGCCTTCCTTGTAAACCCAGTGCGCGGCCACGCCATTTTCGGCCACGTCATGCATGGCCTGCGTGCGGATCTGCACTTCAATCTTCTGGTTACGGGGCGAGCGGAGCGTAACCCCGGTGTGCAGGCTTTGGTAACCGTTGGCTTTGGGGGTGGAAATATAGTCCTTAAAGCGCCCTGCAATCATGGGGTAGGCCGCATGCACCGCCCCCAGCGCCATATAGCAGTCCTCACGCGTGTCCACAGTCATCCGGAATGCCATGATGTCGGACAGTTGCTCGAACGCCACGTTCCGGCGCTGCATTTTTTCCCAGATGGAATAGGGCGATTTTTCGCGCCCCGTAACCTGTGCGTCCTTCAGCCCCGCCTCATGGCACAGGCGCAGAAGCTCGCGCCGCACGTCTTCAATAACATCCGCCCCCTGCCCGCGCAGATAGTTCAGGCGCGTGCGAATGGTGGTGTCGGCCTCGGGTTCGAGCTGTGCGAAGGAGAGGTTCTGAAGCTCGGTCTTGACCCGGTCCATACCAATGCGCTCGGCCAGCGGCGCGTAAATATCAAGCGTTTCACGCGCAATGCGTTGCCTGCGGTCCTGGCGCTCCACAAAATGGAGGGTCCGCATGTTGTGCAGACGATCGGCCAGCTTGACCAGAAGGACACGAATGTCCTTGGACATGGCCAGAACGAGCTTGCGAAAATTTTCGGCCTGCTTGGTGCGGTCAGACTGAAGCTCAAGCCGGGTCAGCTTGGTAACCCCATCCACCAGATCGGCCACAACCGGGCCAAAATCGGCTTTCAGGGTGTCATAGGTAATGCCGGTATCTTCAATGGTGTCGTGTAGCAGGGCGGTGCAGATGGACTGCACATCCAGCCTGAAGCGCGCCAGAATCATGGCGACAGCCAAAGGGTGGGTTATGTAGGGGTCGCCATTGTCACGCATCTGGGTCTGATGCGCCTTAAAGGCCACATCAAACGCCCGGCGGATGGATTGCACATCCGCCTGCGGGGCGTAACTCAGCACTTTGGCAACCAGCCGCTCGCAGCCGATTTCCCCCACCCGGTCCATCAAGGACACGGGGGCTACAGACGTCTCAACCGGGGCACCCTCCTCCCGCTGGGGGGAGGAGGTGTGAACGGGAATATCGCCGCCCGGTTGGTCCACGCGCTCTTTACCGCCGCGCGCGACCGGTCAGAGCCGCCTCAATGGCGCGCACGTCATCAGCGGCCTCTTCTTCGGCGGACACTTCCTGCAGACCAAAGATATTCTGTTCGGTCGGCACCAGATCCTGCACTTCTTCTTCCACAGGCTCGGGCTCTGGCTCACGGGCCTGAGAACGGATCAGATCGTTCCGCAGGGACGGAAGATGTACGGTTTCATCCGCAATTTCACGCAGGGCAACGACAGGGTTCTTGTCGTTGTCACGATCAATGGTCAGCTCCTCGCCACGGGAGATGTTGCGGGCGCGCTGCGCGGCGTACACCACCAGTTCAAAGCGGTTTGGAACCTTTTCAACGCAGTCTTCGACGGTGACGCGGGCCATTACGAAGAGCCTCCAGACAGTTCAGCACAGAAATAAGATAAAAAAGACAGAAAGGACATATTACCGCATCCACCCCCGACAGGAAAGGCTTATTACCCGATCACCCGGATTTCCTGCCCTTCAACGGCCTGAAGCATCTGTTCCAGCGGCTGTCCGGTGCGTGGATGCACCCAGCCAGGCTGCACATCGCGCAGGGGGTACAGCACAAAGGCGCGCTCATGAGCCCGTGGATGCGGCAGAACCAGCCGCTCCGCAGTCTGACACAGCGCGTCCATATCTATAATGTCCAGATCAAGTGTGCGCGCGGCATTGGGCACGGAACGCACACGGCCCTGCTGCGTTTCTATGTCTTGAAGATGATCCAGCAAGACCAGAGGAGGCAGACTCGTCACACCCAGCACAACCCCATTCACGTAAGGAGGCTGCCCCGATGGCGGCATGGGCGCGCTCTCATACCAGCGGGAAACAGCCTGCACACGCAACCCCGGCACATGGCGCAGGGCCTGCACGGCCTGTTCGCAGCTTTCCAGCGCGGATTGCCCTCCCTGAGGCAGATTTGCACCTATTGCTATTAGGACCGATCTGGTATGATTTCTCTCTTCCGCCATCCAATGCCTCACACCTGAGTGGAATATCTTGTTTTGAACACAATTGGAGCCTCTTTTATAAGAGCGCCCCGCAAACTAACAGCCAGAGGGGCTTTCATTACGAAGCGCATGATAAAAATTTCATTTCCGCATAATCGAAACCCAAAAGAAACAACAGTGACTGTATTTAGAGGACCATGCTCATGAACCTGAAAAAAGATGAAAAAACCTGTCTTTTTATTGACGGATCAAGCCTGTATTCAACATCGCGCAGCCTTGGATTTGACGTTGACTACAAAAAACTGCTCGAATTTTTTGCAGCCAAAACGCATATAATCCGCGCCTATTATTACGCCGCCATTCTGGACACGGAGGATTACTCCCCGCTTAAGCCACTGACCGACTGGCTCTCCTATAACGGTTATTTCCTTGTGACCAAGCCCGCGCGCGAATTTACGGATTCGACCGGCAAACGCCGCGTCAAAGGCAACATGGACATCGAAATCGCGGTGGACATGATGGAAATGGCCCCACATATAGACCACGCCATTCTGTTCAGCGGGGATTCAGACTTCCGCCGGGTTGTCGAGGCCGTGCAGCGGCAGGGTACGCGCGTTTCCGTTGCCTCGTCCATGCGCTCTTCCCCGCCCCTGATCGGGGATGATCTGCGCAGGCAGGCCGACCAGTTCCTTGAGCTCGCCTCTCTGGGAGCCAACTTTACACGCCGCCAGACCGAATCCAGCCGCCCCCGCACCAACCCCGCACCAGTCCGCCACCCGGCTGACCAGATGAGTGAACCCGAGGATGATCCGCTGAGCTAAGTGCAATATTACAAAACAGAATTTTGCTTTATGCCCTAAAACGTATCTGTCCCTCACACGTTTGGCCTAACATTGCCCCTGTTAGGGGGCCATGGGCCTGCTACAGGCCAAACGTCAAGGTTTTCTGGAGTTAACTGATGCCGACATGTTCCGAAGCCAGAAGCAAGCTGCTTTCTCTCCTGCGTGGTGTTGAGCACTTCAACACCGAAATTTTCCCCGCGAAGGAAGCCCTGTTTGCCAGTCTGGCCAAAGGGCAGGCTCCCGGCGCGCTGTTTATTGCCTGCGCCGATAGCCGTATCAACCCCAACCTGATCACCCAGACAGAACCGGGCGACCTGTTCATTCTGCGTAACATTGGCAACCTCGTTCCCGCTTACGGGGAAATGCTGGGAGGTGTTTCCTCCGCCATTGAATATGCGGTCATGGGCCTTGGGGTTTCTTCCATTATTGTGTGCGGTCATTCCGACTGTGGCGCCATGAAAGCCCTGCTTGAACCCGAAAAGAACGGGCTGGACAAAATGCCTACCGTCCGCAGCTGGCTGCGTAATGCCGAGGCTGCACGGGCAGCAACCCTGAACACCTTCCGCTCAGACGATGCAGGCCCTGCAACCGTGCGCTGCCTTGCCGAGCAGAACGTGCTGCTGCAACTGGCACACCTGCGCACCCACCCCGCCGTTGCCGCTGGGCTTGCGCGGAACACGCTGTTCCTGCAAGGGTGGTTTTACGATATTGGCACAGGGGAAGTCTCGGTATTGGATGAACAGACCCGTACGAGCGTTCCAATCGGCGGCATTATTGAACAGTTGCAAAAACAGACCGAGCAGGAAACTGCATAAAACATCAGGCATTTGCCTGCCGGTGCTCCGCCTTGGCTTTGCGGCCATGCTGGGCACCGGTTTTTTTTTGGCTACCGCCAATGCCAGCCCCTCTGTGCAGACCCTTAAAATCAGCACATGGAATCTGGATTGGCTTTTGGATGAGCAGGCGCAAAACGCGCCCGATATCCCAGCCGACATCCCCCACAGAACTGCAGATGACCTGAGTGCGCTGGCAACATACGCCAAGCGCCTGCACCCAGACCTGATTGGTTTGCAGGAGGTGGGGGACACCACAACACTGACCCGCCTGTTTGGCGCACAGGACTACCAGCTCTTTTTGTCTAACGATGATATTGCCCAGCACACAGCCCTTGCCGTGCGGCGGGGGCTGAGCGTGCAGCGCAACCCGGACGTAACAGCCCTCGCACTCAGCCCCACAACACAGCAGCACCGCCTGCGTAGCGGGGTGGATATAAGCCTGCACACACACAGCATGGACCTGCGTATTCTGGTTGTGCACCTTAAAACTGGCTGCTGGGATAACCCATTATCGGAAACCCACCACGCCTGCCCCATTTTGTTCCAGCAATTTCAGGCCTTGCGTGACTGGCTGACCGAAAGAGCAAAACAGGGTGAACCCTTTGCCATTATTGGCGACTTTAACCGCCGGATGACCCGCACAGACCCGCTGTTTGTTTCGCTTGATCAGGTTACACCTCTGGTTCTGGTCACTGCCGGGCAGGCCAGTCCATGCCAGAATGGCAGTTATTTTATTGACCATATTCTACTCGGAGGAGCTGCCCAGAAATGGCTGGACCCCACCTCCCTGCGGGTTATGACCCTTCCGCAAAATGGAACACGGACCTTGAGCGACCATTGCCCCGTTTCCATAACGTTGCGCGCACCCCAAGACCTAACGCCATAAAAAAAGCCGCTACGGTTTACGTAGCGGCTTTTTTGTAAGCACTTGGCCCGATCAGGCGTGCGCGCCGGACCTGTGTGAGGACCCGGGACGGCCACCGCCACCAGAGCGGCGCGGCGGGCCACCACGGCCACCACCACCGTTGCCGCCACCGCCATTACGCGGCGGACCGCCACGGCCCCGGCCGCCACCACCGCCACCCAGAACGGGAGGACGCTGGGTGGAAAATTCGGCTTCTTCGGAGTGCCACGGATGGTCACGCACAACGGGAATGGATTTCCCGATTGTTTTTTCAATATCTTTCAACCACGCGCGCTGTTCTGCATCACAGAACGATACGGCCCAGCCATCACGCCCGGCACGGGCGGTACGGCCAATACGGTGCACGTAGCTTTCGGGCACGTTCGGCAGATCGTAGTTGAACACATGGCTGACTTCGTCCACGTCAATGCCACGTGCAGCAATATCGGTCGCCACCAGCACCTTGACCGAACCTGCACGGAAGCCCTTCATGGCCCGCTCACGCGCACCCTGCGACTTGTTGCCGTGAATGGCTTCGGCCGTAACGCTGTTTTTGTTCAAGAACTCGGCAACCTTGTTGGCTTCATGCTTCATCAGCGTGAACACAACGGCGCGGGCAACCTTGTCGGATTCCACCATGGTTAGCAAAGCATCGCGCTTGTCGGTGGTACCATTCACAAACATGATGGCCTGCTGGATACGGTCAACCGTGCTGGATGGTGGCGCAACCTCTACCCGGGCAGGATTGTTCAGCAAGGATGCCGCCAGGTCTTCAATGCTCTTGGGCATTGTGGCCGAGAACAGCAGCGTCTGCCGCTGGACCGGAACATAGCTCATGATCCGGCGGATATCGCGCACAAAGCCCATGTCGAGCATGCGGTCTGCTTCGTCCAGCACCAGAATTTCCAGACCGGAAAGGTCAATGAAACCCTGACCAATCAGGTCCAGTAGGCGGCCGGGAGCTGCGACAAGCACATCCACACCACGGCGCATGGCATCGACCTGCCTGCCCTGCCCGACACCGCCAAACACAACAGCCTGCGAAAACTTCATATGCCGTGCATAAGATTTAAAGCTGTCGCTGATCTGGGCAACCAGTTCACGCGTGGGGGCAAGCACCAGAGCACGCGGCTGCTTGGGGGCCGTGGCCTTGGGGTTGTTATGCAGATGTTGCAAAATAGGCAGCGCAAAGGATGCGGTCTTACCGGTTCCCGTTTGCGCAAGGCCTAACAGATCACGCCCTTCGAGCAGATGCGGAATGGAACCCGCCTGAATGGGAGTAGGTATTTCGTACCCTTGATCCGTCA
>JBDNSL010000070.1:0-13383 GCA_047719095.1 Acetobacter sp. | reverse complement strand
ACGCCGCATATTCCGCACATCAGCCGTTTTCCTTTTTTGCCTTCAGGGCATCTTTAAACAGTTTGCCACGCTCTGGTTTGGTGGTCTGGCGTGCGCGTGCCACAGCCAGCGCATCTGGGGGCACACTCTCCGTAATGGTGCTGCCTGCGGCAATCAGGGCGTTGTCCCCTATTTCCACAGGTGAGATCAGGACCGAATTGGAGCCAACAAACGTGTTTTTGCCAATGGATGTTGTATGTTTGAACACACCGTCATAATTGCACACAATGGTGCCCGCCCCAATGTTGGAGTGCGCGCCAACCTGTGCATTTCCTATGTAGGACAGGTGGTTGACCTTGACCCCTGTATCCAGTTCGGCACTTTTGAGTTCGACAAAATTGCCAACCCGCGCATTTGCGCCAACCGATGTGTGTGGCCGCAGCCGGGCGTATGGGCCAATGATGGCGCCTGAATGCACCTCGCACCCTTCAAGGTGGCTGAATGCACGAATAACAGCCCCTTCATGCACGATCACTCCGGGGCCAAACACAACATTGGGTTCAACCAGCACATCTGGGGCCAGTTGGGTGTCACACGATAAAAAGACCGTCCCGGGGGCAACCAGCGTGACCCCATTGTCCATGGCGTTCTGGCGCAGACGTTTTTGCAGAGCGGCCTCGGCCTGGGCCAGTTCGGCGCGGGAGTTTACACCGCGCAGTTCATCTTCGGCCGCCTCTACCGCGCGGACCTGAGCATGTTCGGCAACGGCTAGGTCAACCACATCGGTCAGGTAGAATTCGCCTTTGGCGTTATCATTGCCCACAGCTTGCAGCCAGCGCCGGAAATCTGCTGCATCCGCACACAGGACACCCGCATTGCACAGGTCTATGGCGCGTTCTTCGGGGGTGGCGTCCGACCATTCCACAATACGTTCCACGTTGCCCGCTTGGGTTACAACGCGGCCATAGCGGGCGGGGTCTGCCGGGCGCATGGCCAGCAGGGCCAGCCCCACACCGGGTTTGCGGCGTTCCTCCAGCAGTGCACTAAGTGTCTGCGCGGAAATAAGGGGGTTATCGGCGTAGAGTACAGCGACGTCTCCCTCCCCAAACCAGTCCGCTGCCTGTAGGGCGGCATGGGCTGTACCCAGCCTGTCATGCTGCACCACCACGGGGTAGGGGGCGGCCACTTCCGCCACTTCCGCCATTTCGGGGCCAATTACGACCACCAGACGGTCAAAGACCTCTGCTGCATTGCTGAGCAGGTGGGCCAGCATGGGGCCACCTGCAAGATGTTGCAGGGCTTTTGGGCGGGAAGACTTCATGCGGGTGCCCAACCCTGCGGCCAGAAGAACCGCGGTGGCAGGACGGAATGAGGGATCAGACGTCATGAATGATGCGGTAAGCCAAGCTCCGGCATGTGTCAAACGTCTCGCTTATGGAAAAACTCCATGCCAATATCATAAAAGTTTTCCAAAATTTACGAGGCGGAGGAACCAAATGCCTGCTTTGCGTCTGGCCGTGTTTGATATGGACGGAACTTTGCTGGATTCCCTGCCGGATCTGGCGGATTGCTGCCGCCAGATTCTGGCACAGTGCGGCCTGCCGCCCCTGTCCGATGCACAGGTCCGCACAATGATAGGCAACGGCGTGCAGGTGCTGGTGGAGCGGGCCTTGCAGGCTGCTCTGGAGCAAAAAACCAAAGAGAGCGGGAGCGTTCCCTCCCTGCCTTTTGGTGTGGAGGAGGCGGTCAGCCATTTTATGGCAGCCTACACCCCGCGTGCAACACGCCTGTCCCGGCTGTTCCCCGGTACGGAGGAAGCCTTGTACAGCCTGCATGCGCAGGGGTGGCAACTGGCGGTCTGTACCAACAAGCCTGAAAAAGCGGCGCGGCGCATTCTGGCCGACTTTCATCTTGGCCCCCTGTTTGCCGCCGTGGGGGGCGGGGACAGCTTTGCCACCCGCAAACCGGATGCACAGCATCTGCTGGGCACCATTGCGCAGGCCGGGGGGCGTGCTGCAAGGAGTGTGATGGTGGGGGATATGCCCCCCGACTATCTGGCAGCACAAGGGGTGGGTTGTCCGTTTGTATTTGCCCGCTGGGGCTACGGCGCGCCCGAGTTGGGGGGCAAGGCATCAGCCGAGGCTGCTGGCATGCAGGATATTCCCGCCCTGCTGGCGCGGATTATACCGGACTGATCATGGAGAAAATCGGGGTCTCACGGCAGGTGACCCCGTATTAGTGCCCGTATTGCGCCTTGAGCATGGGGGCCAGTTTTTGCGCCAGAATAATATCGGCTTCCTTGTCCACATCCACGGCGGCGCGTCCATCGGATAGGGGGAGCAGTTCAGCACGTGCGCTGGTTAGGGCGTAGATGCGCGCATAAAGTGCATGCGTGGACAACCGCCCCAGAACCGCACGCAGCAGAATGCCTAAGCCCAGTGTCCATGCAACGCGCAGCGGGTGTTTGCGGTTTTTTTCCACGCTGCGCCACAACTCCGCCACCCGGGCCGAAACCGAGGATTTGAAGTAAAACAGGTTACAGCCAGAAAAAACCATGTCCGTCAGGCGGATATAGGTGCGTTTGGTCTGGGGGACGCTGTGTTGGATGGCGGCCTGTGTGGCCACGCCAACGGCAATGTCGGTCTGCGGGGCGGATGTGTTGAGCAGTTCTTCCACCCATTCGGGCTGGAGCAGGGCGTTGTCTGCCGTGGTTACCAGCAGGGGTGTGCCAAAACGTGCAAGACTGTCCAGCACGCTCGCACTTGGCCCTTCGGGGCGGGAGGGCACAACCTGCACATTGGCGGGCAGAAGCCCGGCCAGAATGGCCGGGTCTTCAAGGCAGACCACAATGCGGGTAATGGCGGGCACCGCCTGCAAAGCGGTGACCACACGCACAACCATAGGCACGCCATCAATCGGCAGGAGTGCTTTGTGCGATACGCCACCGGCCACGGCAACAGGGTCTGGTTTGCCGGGGCGTGTGCCCGCAAGCACCAGCGCGGTTATGGCGGGGGGGTGGCTCATGCGGCGCGTTTGTGGTCGGGGCGAGCACCATCGGGCCGGTCACGCGGGGGAGCGCCGGTCAACTCCATAACCCACGGGTAGCGTGATGCCTCGGCCACATCATAACCCAGATTGAACACGGTAGGGCTGCGGGGGCGGGCTTTGGCGTCCACGTAGTAGGACCCCAGAATGCGGTCCACCACAAAGCTGGTAATGCCAAAGTTGCCATCTTCATCATGGAAGTGGTGCAGCACGTGCCGCGCTTTCATGCGCTGGATCCATGCAGAGCGGGGTTTGTAGTTCAGGTGCTGGATGCAGTGAAAGAACTCGTAAATGCAGGTAATGGCAACACCCGTGCCAAAAGCCGCAGCCGCTGTGCCCAGTCCGCCAATCAGGTAGCCAATGGGAAGGGTGATGATGGCAATAGTTGGCAGGGTGGTAACCGGCGCGCCAAACAGGACATCAAGCAGATGCGGGTCCTGATGGTGGTCAAAGTGGATGCGCTTCCACAATGTGGCGGTCCATTTGATTTTGTAAAGCAAACGCCCATGCAGGACGTAGCGGTGCAACATGTACCACACAACGGGGTAAACAAGCACAACAGCTACCATGGCACAGAGTGTTTTGGACCAGCCCGCAAAAAAATGGGCGGATGCAAACGTGCTGGCAAGAACAAGGGCGAAGTACAGCAGAATGGTCGGATACGTCAGATAGGCGATCCACAGCTGCCGGAGATCCATTTTGCCCAGATCAAAACTGCGGCCAGTTTTGAGGGAGGGGTTGTTCAGAGTTCCGCTCATCGTGTTTCGTTCCTTAGAAGCACGGTGAGTGCTCCCAATGTAAAAATGATCAACGCGGGAACTGTTGCAACCGGAGGCGGGAGCAGACCGGCATTACCCATGGCCCGCAGCAGTCCCTGTACAACAATAAACAGCAATCCGGCACCCAGACACCATACTGGCAGCCAACTGCGTGTCCCCGTTCGTGGAGGGATATAGATTACTGGCATGGCGATCAACAGCAGAACCAGCAGGGATGCCGGGCGCAGGAAGCGCTCCATAAGCCCGGCAGTAAGAAATCCGGGGCTGGAATCAGAGGGAATCTGCCCACGCAACATGCCAATAATGGTGGAGGTGGAAAGTGGTGCATTGCCCGAAGACAGGCGAATAAAATCCGGAGGGAACAGAGTCGTCCGCCAAGGGATGTCCGTTTTATGGGGCATGCGCTCGACTTTCTGGTCCTTCAGATTAATGTCTAGCCCTTCCACGTTATACAGGGTCCAGCCGGTGGCACCCGTGTAATGGGCCTTTTGGGCATGCAGGGTTTTGGTCAGCATGCTCTGGTCATTACGGACATACACATCAACCGTGCCCAGTATGTTGCCGCCGTCAGCCACATAACCGATATGGGTCAGGTTTGCTCCATCATGGAACCAGAAGGAATGCCCTTCCTCTGGGGTGGGGTCTGTACGATTCCACCATGCGGCCAGTGCCTGCTCTGTGTGGGGTGTTATCTGGTCGTCCAGCACAATGCCCCCCAGCCCGATAAGCAGGGTTGCGGGTACGAGGTACCTGTACAGGCTAAGGGTGGACAGCCCTGCTGCGCGCAAAATGGCTATTTCGCTGGCAAGGGTCATTTGCGTCAGCATAAGCAGCGCGCCAATGAGCGTGCTTAAAGGCAGAGCGCCAGACAGCAGGAATGGCAGGCGCATGCATGCGTAGTTGAGAATACCCACAATGCCCAGATGCCGCTGCAATATGGGGGTTGTCTGTTCCAGCAGGGCCAGAATTTCCAGCAGGCTGACCAGCACACAACAACAGAACAGCACGCGCAGCACCAGCGCGCCAGACAGGTAACGCAGCAGAACATAACGCGAGGTGGAGGGGAGCTTGCTCATGGTACGGTTATCTTCATGTCAACCGGGGCTTGGCCGGTTGTGTCCTGCGGGTACGCCAGAGGTGGAACGTGCCAGAGCGGTAAAGAAGCAACGCGACACACAGGGCGACAAAAACAAGGGCAGGTGCCCAGATGATCAGGACTGACAGCTGTTTTGTCGCAACCATACTGTGCCCGAACTGCAAAATATGGTCGAAGCTGACCATGAGAATAAACGCAATGGGCAGCCCGGCATTGTTGCGCTGGCGCTTGCGCGCCATGGCCAGAGCGGTTGCCAGAAGCGGAATAAAGGGAATGGTCAGGCTGCGGGCAAGGCGGAAGTGGAGTTCGGACCACATATGGGGCTGCGAGATCGTGCCATCGTGCCGGATAAGGTAGCCGATCAGTTCGGGGGATGTCAGTTCGCGTTCGTCATCTCCCCTGTTCCGGAAAGGGGGTGTCTGGGAGGCATGTGTCAGGTAGCGGGTGGAATGCTCGAACATGGTCAGGCTGGGGAGCTTGTCGCCTGAATCAGACACAATAAAACCGTTCTCCAGATCCAACTGCACGGTGCTACCGTCTGGTGCTATGCGGATATGGCCTTTATGGGCGGTAATGTTGCGCTCCTGATTGTCCGATGTATCGTGAATAAACACGTTTTTAAGCTCGGACCCGCTCTGGGTGACATCTTGGGCAACAATGGTCAGGTCGGCGGAGGGGCGCGCAAACATGCGCGGCTGGAGCCGGGGGGACCATCCTGTATGGCTGGCAAAATAAAAGGCTGCCCGAAAATCATAGCGCGCATAGGGCTGAATAAACCCGTACAGCAAAAAGGAGATAATCCCCAACCCCAGCCCCAGTTGGATATAGGGGCGGGTAATGCGTAACAGGGAAATGCCACTGCTGTTAGCTGCGTCAATTTCCTCGTTCTGGCTCATGCGGCGCATAACGGCAAAAACCGACACACATAAAGCCGCAGGGATGGCAAGCCCGAGGTAATGGGGGAGCAGCGTGGTCAGCAACTCCACAAACGTGCCCAGATTGTTGTTGCCCGCCGCCAGTAGATTAAAAAGAACCAGCAGGCGTTCAAGCAGAAGCGCTGTCATGACCACAGCCAGAGCAATGGTAAATGGCGGAATGATCTGGTTGACCAGATAGCGGTCAAGTGTTGTGGGCATGAACCGCTTGGCAAGGCGGCGTAAGATGGGCGCGTTCAGCATGGAGGGTGTCATACTGCGGTTTGCGGCAATTGGCGATGCAGTGTGTAAACTCTTGCTGCTTCACAGTCGTGCATAAAACCATCCGGGCCAAGTGCTCTGCGCTGCACATCAATACCCCAAGTATCGGGTTGGGCGGTAATGGTAATTTTGTTCCAGCCTGCCGCCTTTTCCGGGCTGTCGGGAATATGGGAGGCCGATGTTGTGCCGATAACGGGCGTATGGGTGCCCGGAAGGGTGCAAACACTTGCACGGTGGGAATGCCCATGTAGCAGCAGTTCTGCACCTTCTTGGCGCACAACGTCCTGCACCGCGTTCAGGTCGGTCAGTCCCTTGCGCCTGTCTACCAGCCTGTCCACGGGGGGGTGATGGAGCAGCACAACGCGGCACAAACCAGACTCGCCCAGTTTTTTTAACACACGGGCCAGATGCTCAAGCTGTTCCCGCCCCGCCCTGCCGGTGGCCATAAAAGGCAGGGAAGGTACTGCTGTGTTGACCCCCACAAGGGCCACGTGCTCATGGATAAGAACGGAGGGGGCCTTGCCCTCTTCATCCAACTGGAGCCATGGCGCCCAGAGGGTGCGCTTTTCAGCACTTTTTTCACGCACCAGTGCTTCATGGTTGCCCGGTGTCAGCAGGGTTGGGGGCAGGGCCTGCTCTTGCAGCCAGCGTTGGGCCGCCCGGAATTCTGACAGCAGGCCAAGGTTGGTCATGTCCCCCGTAATCGCGACAAGATCGGGAGCGCTCAGGCCGATATCGTGCATGACCTGTGCCAGAGGGGCCTGTTTGTGCAGGTGCCTGCGACGGGTGTACCAGCTGATCAGGCTCAGGACGCGTTTTATACGCCACTCCCGCCATGTGGGCAGGCCAGCCAGAGGCAGATGGGGGTCGGAAAAATGGGCAACAAGAACACTGGCCAAGAAAATAAGGTCTCCGGTCCGGGGCGTTGCCCGCGTACAGTATGTGACAAGCGCGCTCTGGCCCTTTATACCACTGAGCCGAGCCGGGGCAAAAGCGCCGACCTGCAACATGTGCATTATAGAGTACCTGAGTGCCAGACCAACTAGCCGTTATTTATAATCCGTTCAGCAGGAAAAACCTGAAGAATGGGCCAGACTACCTCCAGAGTGTTCAGGCCCTGCCCGATGTCCTGTGCTACGCGCCCAGCACGCATGCCGCCTTGCAGGCTGTTATTGAGGATATACGCACACGCCCGCTATCCTGCATTGTGGTGGATGGGGGGGATGGCACCGTGGGTAAGGTGCTTAGCGCCCTGCACGCATCAGGCTGGCCCGCACAGTCTTGGCCCCCGGTTGCTGTTATGCCTTCGGGGAACACCAACCTGATTGCAGCAGACGTTGGGTATGGCAGACGTGGCGCGGAAGCCCTGCGGTTTTTGCAGGCCGAACTGCGCTCCGGGCAGGCGGCAAGCAAGGTCCGGCAGCGGCGTCCACTGGTTGTGCAGCGCACAGGGCATGAGGGTGCTGATGTGCTTGGTTTTTTTGGTGGCATGGGGGCTTTTGGCCGCGGCATAGGTATTGCGCATCAGCCTGCGGTTCTCAAGCGTTATGCGCATGACATGGCTGTTGTGGCTACTCTGCTGGTGACGGTGCTGCAACTTATGCTGCCCAGCCAGCGCGATGGCTGGTTGGCTGGCGCTCCCGCTCAACTGACCTATGACGGCAAGCCCAGCACGGTGCGTGACCATTTTATGGTGCTCTGCACAGCCCTGAACACGCTGCCCTACGGTGTATGGCCATTCTGGCGCGCAGGAGGCGCTGCGGGGGATGGCATGCATTACCTGGATGTGGCGGCTTATCCGCCCTCTCTCATGCGTGCGGTATGGACCTTGCTGCGTGGCAAGGCGCCCGAGTGGCTGCGCCGGACCCCCGCATACCATAGCGGGTCTGTGCAGGCGCTGGAAATGCAGACATCGGAGAGCTTTGTGCTCGATGGCGAGATTTTGGAACCGGGCGAGAACAGGGATTTCACCATTCTGTCCGGTCCGGTTGTGTCCTTTCTCTACGCGTAAGAGCAGATACATCATGGATGAGAGCGCACCCGATACCCGCAAAAACGCTTTAGGTCAGCTTACCTATGAGTTGGCGCAGGAACTGGCCGTAAGCGTTGCACCAGAGGTCACACAGTTTGTGGAGCAGATGCTCGGTCCGGTGCGGCCGCTGGGGGTTCTGTTTTACGGGTCCGGACTGCGGAGCGGTATTGAGGAAGATACGCTGCTCGATTTTTACATTATTGTGCGCAGGCAGGCCGACTGGCCGCGCTCGCGTCTGGCCTGCATGGCCAACGCCGTACTCCCCCCCAATGTTGAATATCATGAACTTCAGGTGGCGGGGCGGGCCATGCGCGCTAAGGTTGCCATTCTCACTTTGGCCCAACTCCATGCACTTACCGGGTTTGCAAGCCTGAACACCACAGTCTGGGCACGGTTTTCTCAGCCGGTAAGGCTGGTCTGGCATAATAATGCACAGGCCGGGCAGGCCATAACGCACTGTATTGTCAGGGCTAATATAACGGCTGCCAGATGGGCAGCCTTGCTTGGTCCGTGCAAAGGGGCCCCCACAGCGTTCTGGAACGCCCTGTATGCCAGCACTTACAAGGCGGAACTGCGTGTTGAAAATGGCCGCCGGAGCAGTGGCCTTGTGGAGGCCAATCTGGCGCGGTACGAGCAGGTCCTGCTCCCCTGCTGGCAGGCCGCAGGCATACAGTTCGTATATAAGGGGGGAGAGGCCACCCCCGATCTTTCCACAGCACAAAAGCATACAGCCCAGCGGCAATGGCGGCTTAGGGCACGGCTGGGTCGGCCGCTCAATATTTTGCGGCTGATCAAGGCTGTTTATACATTTAAGGGGAGTGCCCGCTATGCCGCATGGAAAGTTAAGCGGCACAGCGGAATAGAAATTACTCTAAGCCCCTTTGCGGACAGGCATCCGCTGCTGGCAGCACCGCCAGTGCTTTGGAAGCTCTGGCGGCAAGGGGCGTTCAGGCAGGGCTAGAAAAGCTCAGCCAGCGTTAGGCAGGAACGGGACACCACTTTCGATAGCCGCCTGACGGAAAATGCCAAGTGCCTGATCAATCTGTGCAGGTGTATGCGTTGCCATAACGGAGCAACGCAGCAACGGACGCGAGTCAGGCGTTGCCGGGGGCAGGCTGAGGTTAACATACACCCCAAGCTCCAACAGCCGGTTCCACATGGGAATGGCCTGTTCAACCGTTTCCAGCGTAACAGCAATAACCGGGCTGACCCGTTTGCTGGCGTTCAGCCCCATCTGGGTAAAGCCTGCATGCAACTGGGCTGCGTTGTCCATTAGCTGGCGGCGCAGTTCGGGCTGGGCAATCATGTCTTCAAGGGCTGCACCCGTTGCCGCAATCACTTCAGGGGGAAGGGAGGCGGTAAACATGTAGGGGCGGCAGTTCAGCCGGACCAGCTCAAGCTCGGGATGGTCGGATACGCAGTAACCGCCAACCGTGCCAAGGCTTTTGGAGAAGGTGCCAACAATGAAGTCAACATCCGCCTCCACACCTTCTGCTTCGGCAGCGCCCCGGCCATGCTCGCCCAGCACGCCGAAGGAGTGGGCCTCGTCCACCATAAGATACGCGCCGGTTTCGCGCTTGACGGCAGCAAACTCGGCCATGGGGGCCACGTTGCCGGTCATGGAATAAATGCCTTCCACAACAATCAGCTTGGCGCTGTTGGGGGCATCCAGCCGCTTGAGGCGCTTGTACAGATCATCGGGGCTATTGTGCCGGAAACGGATGACCTGTGCCGCACTCAGGCGGCTTCCATCGTAGATGCTGGCATGGCTGTCGGCATCAAGCAGCAGGTAGTCGTCTTTTCCGGCCAGAGCCGAGATCATGCCCAGATTGGCCTGATACCCGGTGGAGAACACCATGGCGTCACGGCGGTTGAAAAAATCGGCAATCTGGCGTTCAAGGTGGCGGTGGAGAGACTGCGTTCCATTGGCAATGCGCGAGCCTGTTGTGCCAACGCCGCATGCGGCGGCTGCCGCCTGTGCGGCCTTGATTGCCCGCTCGGACTGGCTCAGACCCAGATAATTGTTGGTGCCGAACAGCAGGGTTTCCCGCCCTTCGATAATCCCAACCGTGGAGGAAACCGGCTTTTCAATGACAACGGCAAAAGGGTTACGCCCACCCGCCGCGACAACAGAACCAAGAGCGCCCGCAAGCCCCTCGAATTTGGAAAACAGTGACGTCATCCCCGCTTACCCTTTGTTCTTCAGGTCAACAATGCAGGCGGCCAGATCATTGATCGTGCGAATATCCGCCAGTTTGTCGAGCGGAACAGAGACGTCCAGACTATCTTCCACTTCCATGACAAAGTTCATGACTGCGAGAGAGTCAAATGCCAGATCTTCCATGATCTTGCAGTTGCCGTCGATGTCGCGCGGGACTTTGGGATTGGCAAGAAGCTTCTGGATGATCAGCGCGGACACGCTTTCAACGGTTTCGCTCATGTTGGGTCCTTCATCCTTTATGGCAGTGTCTATCAAGCCGAGCTTCTGCCCGCTGTGGCCGCCTTATGAGAGAAAAAACCAGATTTGACTAGTCTCTCCCTCACAGGCGATGCACCCGTGTGTGTCAGGCGACTTCTGGCTGCTGTGCGAAAGCACCGTTTACATACATTGTACGGGCCTTGGCGCGTGTCAGCTTGCCGGATGATGTCTGGGGCAGGGTATGGGGGGGAACCAGAACAACCGACACTTCAACCCCATGGAGCCTGCGGAACAGGCTTACCGTTTCAGCGCGGAGGGCCTCACGGGTTTCGGGGCTGGTGGTGCGGCACTGGATAAGAGCCACGATTTCCTCATGGTTGTCTTTCTCAAGCGAGAAAACGGCCACATCGCGGCTACGCAGGGCAGGAATATGGGTTTCCGCCGACCATTCCAGGTCCTGCGGCCAGATGTTGCGACCATTGATAATGATCAGGTCCTTGGCGCGGCCAGTGACAACAACCTGACCATCAAGCATGTAGCCAAGGTCACCCGTGTTCAGCCACCGATCTTTGTCCAGCACAAGGCGGGTTTCTTCAGGCATGCGGAAGTAGCCAGACATAAGGCTTGGCCCACGGGCATAAATGGTGCCGACCTCGCGGTCCTTGAGCACACGCCCTTCGGGGTCGCGCACTTCCATTTCGTGCTTGGGCAGAACCTTACCACAGATGACAAAAGTCCGGCTTGGGGTATCGGGGCTTGCTGGTGCGCGGGCAATGCCTTTGCTTTCCAGCAGGGGCAGGTCCACCGTGTCTGTTTCTATTCCGGTGTCGAGCGGCACAAAGCTGATGGCAAGCGTGGCTTCGGCCATGCCATAGCTGGCGACAAACGCCTTTGCACTAAACCCGGCAGGCGCAAAGCGCTCGGCAAATTCCTGTAGAATATGGGCGCGGATCATGTCGCCGCCAATGCCAGCCACACGCCAGCAGGACAGGTCCAGCCCGGCAGCGGCCGGACGGCGGGCGCAAAGTTCGTACCCAAAAGAGGGGCTGTAAGCGATGGTGCCACGGTTGCGGCTGATCAGGTCAAGCCAGACATGGGGCCGGCGTGCAAACTCGCGCGTTGGCAGCAGGTCAACTGTCAACTGGCATGTCATGGGGGTCAGGAAAAAGCCGACAAGGCCCATGTCATGGTAAAGGGGCAGCCACGATACGCAACGGTCACCCGTTTCGCGGACCTGCAACCCATCATGGGCAATAGCTGCCACATTGGCCATGCCAGAACTCTGGGAGACACAAACCCCCATGGGGAAGCGGGTGCTGCCAGAGGAAAACTGGAGGTAGGAAAGGGCGTCGGGGTCAACAAGGCCCAGTTCCATAGCCGGCACGGGGCGGGCCAGAAGCTCGCTGGGGGAGCCTGCAAAAACAAGCCCCAGCCCACTGACAATTTCATCCGTCCAGCCTTCAATAATGGCGGGAATGATAACGGCGCTGGCCTGTGCACTGGTGATCATGCCGCGCAGGGTGGTCAGGTAGGCGTCCTTACCACCAAAAGCGACAGGCAGGGGCAGGGGGGCGGCAACAAGGCCTGCATACTGGCAGCCAAAAAAGATGCGGGCAAAGTCGCCATCGCTTTCGGCTACAATGGCCACGCGGTCTCCCGCCTGTAGCCCCATGCCCAGCAGGCGCTTTGCGGTCTCAACCGCTTGTTCGCGCAGCACGCTGTAAGGCAGGGCTTCTAGCAGAACACCCTTGCCCGAGTAGATATTGAACCCGGCTGTGCCCTGTGCGGCGTAATCCAGCGCTTCTGGGAAAGTCGCAAAATCACCATAGCGGCGCGGCTGTCCAGACGCGGAAGGAAGCGGCTGGAGAGTTGCTTCCGTGGTGGGTGCAGAGGCTGGGTTCATAATGTTCATCAGGTGGCCATTCGAAGAAAATCAGAAATTGCGGCGGCGCCAACCGGCGCAGTAAGTCCGTCCCCCAGAAGGTCGAACGTCAGGCGTATATAGTCTTTTTGCAGATTTATGAAAGTATCATGAGACTTGGAAAGCCATTCAACATCATCATCAAGTGTATCAGAGGTCGTGATTACAGTGTGTCGGTGCGCGATGGCGAGGTGCCTGCAAAAGCGCGAGTATGCAGGGCTTCATCCGCAGAAAATCAGTCTGTAAGCAATGTTTTCAAGCAAACGTACAGCCTTGCGTCGGTAAGGCCGGGCTGGCGGCAATGCTATCGTGCCGCGATCGTTGTTACAAAGGGGAAAGGTGGCGAAAATAAGGAAAACCGCCGGAGTTGCGGGGGAACCCTCATGCGGCTCTGGGCGTTCTCATATCGGTCCATTTGCAATGAAAATGGGCTTTTCATGCACCGCGAGGCACCATGGAATGGCATGCTGTAAGTCCTTGGCGTGCTAGAAAAAGCTGGATCGCAAGGGCGCAATCAACATGAGGTCGCCTCTGCTATAGGTATGGCCCGCCGGGGATGAATTCGCCCCCACGCTTCCAAGGCATCCTCGATAATCAGAAACCTGGGGTAACAAATCGTGTTGCCCAATCATCGCAAAAACCCTCTGCAAATGAGTGCGGCAGGGAGTGGTTTGCGATTCTGCTGTGGGCAGCCCTCCTGTTAAGGGAGGGATGGTTATGGGTGGGGTCGCTGGCGCTGTTACCCTATTATATAGAGCAGCAACCATCTCACTCTATAATGCGTTGTGTTTTCACCAAGCCAAAAACCATAGGCCGTTCAGGCGTGGTGCGTGCCCTAAAACCGCCCATGAAAGAAAAATGTCATTTTTTCTCTTTTCTGGTGTTGACGGTAGTGTGCTTGGGGGTATAGAAGCTG
>JBDNSL010000069.1:0-13742 GCA_047719095.1 Acetobacter sp. | reverse complement strand
CGTTCTCCCCGCGCTTCCTGCGTCACGCCTGTTCTCCTGATGCCTGTATGAAGGCCTTGAAAAGAGTTCTGTCTGCCGGGTCTATGCCAAATTCGGGGTGCCATTGCACCCCAAGGCAGAAACGGTGGTCCGGGTCTTCAATACCTTCTATCACGCCATCCTCGGCAATGGCATTCACCCGGCCACGCCCGGCGGTGCCAACGGCCTGATGGTGGGCGGAGTTTACGGCAATGCGTCTGGCTCCCCCGGTTATGCGGGCCAGAAGGGTGTCGGGCTGAATATCCACGCTGTGGCTTGCCTCATCGCGCGGGTTGGGCTGCTCATGCGGCAAGGCTGTGGGGTATGTGTCGGGAATATGCTGGACCAGTGTTGCGCCAAGGGCCACGGCAATCAGCTGCATGCCCCCGCATATGCCCAGCACGGGAATGTTGCGGTGCAGGGCTGCGGCCAGCAAAGCGCTCTCCGCCCGTGTGCGGCGCGGGCGCAGGGTTACGCTGGGGTGGCGCTGTGTTGCGCCGTAAAGCTGGGGGTCAATATCAAACGCGCCACCGGTTATAAGCAGCCCGTCCAGCTTGGCCACGTATTCTGGCCCCAGTTGTGCAAACAGGGGCAGCGCCACAGGCAGGCCCCCGGCGGTGGCTACGGCACTTAAATAATTCTCGCGCAGGGCACACCACGCAAAGCGGGAGTAACGCTCCGCCCCGCCCTCCTCCAGATCAAGGGTTATGCCAATAACGGGGCGTTCTTCTGCCATAAGCCTGTGGTCCTGCACGCAATGCCATGAAAAAACCGGAACTGTTTCGTGTCAGGTGCCACAGGTGCCAAAATTTTGCATCTTTATCCTGCTCGGAGCCGTGGTGCGCGGGGGCAGCCCGCCCACCCTAGCGGGTCAGGAACGAGGGAATGCTGTGTGGCATCATATGGCTGCTGGCGGCCTGTGTTTGAGCAGGAGCGGGGGATTCGCCAGGAAGCCTGTCCGCTACGGCAAGACCAAATCCCATTGCAGCGGCGGCCAGAATGAAAGACAGAGAATGCATGGTTCCGACCTTTCCAGCCAGGAGTGAGGGAACAGCAGGCCATGACCCGAAGGCAATCACGGTTTATTGCAAAACGGATCGTGGCAGCTTTAAGGCAGGATGGCAAAAATACGGTTTGAATTGCAAGAACAATGTGCTGTTTCGCGCATCACATTGTTCAGCAGGGTACGGTGAGGGCCACAAATGGCGCTGAAATGTTTTGTGATGTGGGCATGACCCCTCTCCACGGCAAAGGGCAGGGCAGTGGTATGGAGCTGGCTCTGGCGCAGGCGCGCCACGCGGGCGGGCGGGGTGAAGTGCCGGTAGGGGCCGTGCTGCTGGACGCGCAGGGGCAGGTGCTGGCACAGGCGGGCAACCGGGTGGAAGAACTGCAAGACCCTTCCGCCCATGCGGAAATGCTGGTCATGCGCGAGGCGGTGCGCCAGCGGCAGGGGCGCAGGCTGGCGGACTGTACTTTGGTTGTCTCCTTGGAACCCTGCCTGATGTGTGCTGCGGCCATGGCCCACTTCAGGCTCGGGCGGCTGGTGTTTGGCGCATATGACCCCAAGGGGGGGGCGGTGGAGCATGGGCCGCGCCTGCCGTACCGTGCCCAAGCGCTGCACCGCCCCGAAATTGTGGGCGGTGTGTGCGAGCGCGAGGCAGCGGCATTGCTCAAAAGTTTTTTCCAGACCCTACGGGAAGAAAAAGAAAATCCACCGGGCTGAATAAAGCCTGCACGCGGGTGCTGCCTGAGGGCTTTTTTTTTCCAAACAAGCAACCATGTTAGCCTACAGGGCGTAAGGTGGCGCAGGGTCTGGTGGCGGTCTGGGTCAGGCAGCCGCCCGATCAGGCCGGGATCACCCGAAACGAGTCCTGCTTGGGTTAAACAAGGAACAGTCAAGATCGTGATGTCGGAAAAATCTGTGACAAACGTTTGCACGCGTGGCAGCCGCCGCAATTGGACCAAGGCTCTGCTCGCTGGCTGCATGCTGGTTTCCGCCGCCGGGCCGTGGGCTGGTGCCCAGTCCTGGGCCGACACGTCCAGCGTGATCAAGCCCAGTGGCCCCGCCCAGCGGATTCCCGATTTTGTGGAACTGGTCAAACAGGTCAAACCGGCCGTGGTGTCCATTACCTCCACCATCCGCTCCGACGCCATGGAAGGCGAAGGTGGTGGCATGGGCGGCGGCATGGGTGGCGGTGGGCCTTTTCCCTTCCCCTTTCCGTTCCAGATGATGCCCCAGTCCTTCAAACAGCTGGTTGAGGCACGCGGGTCGGGCTTTGTTATTTCGGCCGATGGCTATGTGGTGACCAACAACCATGTGGTTAAAGGTGCGACCAAGGTAAGCGTTACCCTTGATGACGGCACAACCCTGCCAGCCAAGGTGGTCGGCCGCGATGGCAAGACCGACCTTGCTCTGCTCAAGGTTACGCCTGCGCAAAAGCTCCCCTTTATCGAGCTTGGCGAATCCGATGACGTACAGCCCGGTGAATGGGTGATTGCCGTGGGCAACCCCTATGGTCTGGGTGGCACGGTTACAGCGGGCATTGTCTCCGCTCGTGGGCGCGACATTAACGAAGGCCCCTACGACAACTTCATTCAGGTGGATGCCCCCATCAACCGTGGCAACTCCGGTGGGCCGCTGTTTACACAGGACGGCAAGGTGGTTGGGGTTAATACCGCCATTCTTTCCCCCTCCGGTGGTGGCTCCATTGGCATTGGCTTTGCCATTCCCTCCGACACGGTGCGCAGTGTTGTGGACCAGTTGCGCAAGACCGGCCATGTGGTGCGTGGCTACCTTGGGGTAAACGCACAGATTATCTCCCCCGTTATGGCCAGCGCGCTCAACCTGCCGGCTCCTACCGTGGCGGGCACGCCGCCTGCGGGTGCGCTGGTTGCCAGTGTCAGCCCCGACAGCCCGGCAGAAAAAGCAGGGCTGAAGGCCGAAGACGTGATTACCGATTTTAATGGCCAGAAAATTTCCACCCCGCATGACCTTGCCGTGCGTGTGGCAGCCGTTGCCCCGGCAACGCAGGTTACAATTGGCTTTGTGCGTGCGGGCAAGGCACAGACGGTCACCCTTAAAATTGGCAACCTTGCCAGTGTGGCAGCCGATACGGGCAAGGCCACCAGTACCGTTGGCGGGCAGCATCTGGGTATCGCTCTGGCTCCCCTCAACCGCGATACGCGCCAGCAGCTTGGTCTGCCACAGGACGCGCATGGCGTTGTGGTGAGTGATGTGGAGGCAGGCTCCCCCGCAGATCAGGCTGGTATTCGTCCGGGGGATGTTATTCAGGCTGTGGGTAGCCAGCAGGTGGATGCACCCAAGGCGGCCGTAGGGCTGATCAAAACCGCCATGGCGGCCAAAAAACCGCTGTTGCTGCGCATCCTGCGTGAAGGGCAGTCCCTGTTTATCGCTATTTCGCCCGATGGCAGCACCGCGGGTGTGCCCGCAGAGAGCGGCACTGGCGAGGATGACGACGGGAACTAATACCCCGCACCCAATAGGTGCTCAGAGTAATAAAGGCCGATTCCTTATGGAGTCGGCCTTTTATTTTGTAGTGGACAGTAAGGGCGTGCCCTGTTGCCGGAAGATGGGCGGTGTGGCCCCTTATTCCGTCTTTTGCCCGGACGCGATGTTGAGCAGGGTTGCCGCAGACAGAATGCGAATCCGGTGGTTTTCCGCGCTGGCAATTAACAGGCTGCGCCGGAAGGCACTTATGGTGCGGCTTACGGTTTCAATGGTCAGGCCCAGATAATCGGCAATATCCACCCGCGTCATGGGGACAGAGGCCATGTTTTCCACCTCCTGCCGCCGGTTTGCGGTCTGGTGGAAGGCTTTCATCCGGTCGAGCAGGAAGGAGGCAACCTTCTCGCGCGCGGTTTTGCGGCCCAGAAGCAGCATCTGCTCCTGTGCTTCGGCCAGCTTGTCGGTGACTGCGGCCAACAGGCGGCGTTCAAAGGTCGGGTAATCGCTCAGCAAAGTTTCAAGCTGGGGGCGCAGGAAGCGGCACAGCCGCACATTATCCACCGTTTCTGCCCCAAAGGAGTAGGTTTGCGCCGTGCTCAGGCCCAGAAACTGGCCTGCATCGGCAAAGCCCGTAATCTGCCTGCGTCCATCGGGGAGGGATTTGAAGAGTTTGACCGTCCCGCGTGTGACATTGAAAAACGCCAGTGCGGGCTCTCCCTCCTCAACAATTGTCATGCCTGGCGGCAGTAATAACTGGCGGGAAGATTGGGCCAGTGCGGCAAGTCCTTCCTCATCCATACTGTTGCACAGACTCTTGTTCCGGATGTCACACACAAGGCAACGCATGACATCCATATCCGCTTTGGGGGCATGAACTGCCCCGCCAGCGGGTACGAAGGCAGATGTCTGGGGAGAAGATGTCATGCGATAAATCCAGAAAACCGTTTAATATCAAACGGTTACGGTTTGTAATAACGGTTAGGGCCGTAAAAGGTCGCCCAACAGCATTGTAACGTTTGTTGACATAAATCAATCATGCCAAGGGATTATTTTAATTGCAGGCCAGAACTGCAAAAAAGTCGAAACCGGGGTCTGTGGTTAAAAAGACACAGCTTTGACTCATCTTTGAGCAGTATGCGCCAGACTTGATTTAAATCAAGGTTGCATTGGCGTGGGCGTGGTCTTTCCGGCACAGAATTACAGTGCAGTGGAAGAGACAAAACACCATGGTCAAGTTCCGTTCCTTTCTGACAGCCTCAATGGCTGGTGTGGCCGCCCTGACCGGCGCGGCACAGGCGCAGACAGCAAAACCCAACGCTGCCTACGTTAATGCCCCGGTCATGAACCGTATCCCTGATGCGCAGAAAGGCTCTGGCCACTGCGGTATTTTTGAAACCTGCGCCAGCACCAAAATCGGTACGGGCAAAGGCGACATCATGATCCGCCTGTCCGGTGTTGGCGTTCTGCCTCAGGACCGTGATAGCAAGATCACGGGCAGCATTGGTGGTTCTTCCATTAATAGTGCGCTGAACGGTGCGCATACATCCACCACCAACCAGGCCATGCCGGAACTGACGGTTGAATACTTCATCACCGACAACCTGTCCGTTGACCTGATCGCGACCAGCACACGCCATGAAGTGTCTGCAACCGGTGGTTCGCTGCTGGGCAACAACAAGCTTGATCTGGGTTCTGCCTGGGTTCTGCCCCCCACGCTGACCTTCGCTTGGCATTTCCGCCCCCACAAGCGCTTCAACCCCTACGTGGGCGTGGGTGTGACCGCCATGTGGTTCCACAACATGCACGCTGCCAACAATGGCGTCACCAACAAGCTGAACGCTGGCTTCACGGGTGGTCCGGCTGTTAACGTCGGCTTCGATTATCAGCTGGTTGGCAACTGGTTCTTCAACGCTGACGTCAAGCAGATGTTCGTGCGTATGCATGCATGGGCAGAAAGCGACGATGCAAATGAAAGCGTGAAGCTGAGAGCGCATGAATCCCTGGACCCCACCGTGGTGTCCGCCGGTATTGCATACCGCTTCTGATCTAAGCTGATGAGCGCGGACACTGTCTCTGACCTGATTTCCCGTTACGGCGGGAATCTGCCGCGCTATACCAGCTACCCGACCGCTGCCAGTTTTTCGGACGCGGTCGGGGTGCAGGATGTGGAAAGCTGGCTGCGCACGCTGCCAGCAGACCTGCCTGTATCACTTTATTTCCATGTTCCATTCTGTGATGAACTCTGCCGGTTTTGCGGGTGCAATACCTCCGTCATGCGGCATGAGGACGGGCGCTCCGCCTACGGCGACCTGCTGCGCGAGGAAATGCGCCGGGTTGTAGCCCTAACGGGCGAGCAGCGCGTTGTGCACCATCTCCAGTTTGGCGGTGGCACCCCCACCACACTCCCCCCTACATCCCTGCGCCAGCTCATGCGCGCGGTGCGGACGTTCTTTCGTTTTGCCGATAACGCCGAACTGGCCATGGAGATGGACCCGCGCCACGTGCCGCAGGGTTATCCCGCTTTGTTGGGTGATCTGGGGTTCAACCGTATCAGCCTTGGTGTGCAGGACCTGGACGAAAAAGTGCAGGAAGCCTGCGGGCGGCGCCAGTCCTTTGAGCAGACCCAAAGCTGTATCGAACAGGTGCGCGCAGCCGGTGTAACGGGTGTGAATATCGACCTGATTTACGGCCTGCCCTACCAGACGGTGGAAAGTGTGGGCGAGACCGCACGCCAGATTGCTCTGCTCCGCCCGGACCGGCTGGCCGTGTTTGGCTATGCCCATATCCCGTGGAAGCAAAAGCGCCAGAAGCTTATTCCGCAGGAGTCGCTGCCTGCCTCGCCCGAGCGTCTGGCCCAGCGGGCGCAGATCGATACGGTTTTGAAGGCGGCAGGGTATCAGGCCATCGGGCTGGACCATTACGCCCTGCCGGAGGACGCCTTGGCCAAGGCGGCCCGCGCAGGGGCCCTGCACCGCAATTTTCAGGGTTATACAACCGATTCCTGCCCGGTGCTGCTGGGCATGGGGGCTTCGGCCATTTCCATGTCCCCCGCAGGGTTTGCCCAGAACATTCCAACAGTAGCCCCCTACGCGCGCGCTCTGGCCGATTCGGCCGAGCTGCCGGTCATGCGCGGGGTTGCCTGCACAGCCGAAGACCGGTGCCGTGGGGCCATTATCGAGCGGATTATGTGCGATCTGGCAGTAGACCTGAGTGCCAGCCATATCCCCCACAACCCCGGTCTGGACGGGTTTGCGGAGGAATTGGCCAGCCTGCACGCCTTTGAGCAGGACGGGCTGGTCACACGCACTGACAGCCGCATAGAGGTCACGGAAAAAGGGCGTCCGTTCCTGCGTAATGTCGCCGCTGTTTTTGATACCAGAAAAAAAGAACTGGCGGCTGCAAGCTCAGGCAAGGCCCCGGCCCCCCGGTTTTCCGGCGCGCTGTAAAACAGATCGGGTAAATTGGCATTTCTGCCATGCAGCTTGATCATCGTGCTGTTTTGGCGCATGGAGGAACAGCTTCCGGGCCTTTGCGGCTTAGCTGAAAAAAGCCCGGCTTCTCTGGTTCTCACATCCATTTTCTGTTTCAGCGGAAGGATCGGACATCATGCGTCCTGATGCTCCTTTGCCCGAACGGGCGGGACACTTCGCCCTGCCGGACAGGCTGGCCCATACACCCATCGCCTCCTATCCGTTCCCGCACTGGATGCTGGAGGACGTTTTGGAACCCGCTGCGTGCGAGGCTCTGCTGGAATGGAATCCGGGGGAGAGTGCCATTGCGGGCGATGTTGGTGGGCGGCGCGAAACCCGCAACGCTTTGCGTGTGTTTGTGGACCCCGCCGTGCGGGCAAAAGATGCACGCCTGAACCGCATGGCCGAACTGCTGGATGGCGAGCCCATGCGCAAAACGTTCGAGCGCGTGTGCCAGACCCCGCTGGATGAGGCTGCACTCAGGCTTGAGCTGTGTCTGGACACGGATGGATTCTGGCTGGAGCCCCATACCGATATCGGGGCTAAAAAGCTGACATTGCTTATCTCCCTTTCCACCGGGGAGGATGCGGAGCAATGGGGCACGGACCTGATGACCCCACAGGGGGCCTCTGTTGCGCGGGCTTCGGGGGTGTTCAATTCCGCAGTGCTGTTTATTCCATCGGACAAGACGTGGCATGGCTTTGTGCCGCGGCCGATCCGGGGTATGCGGCGGACGCTGATAGTGAATTTTGTCGATAAAAACTGGCGGGCCGTGCACGAACTGGCCTTTGGGCCACGCGCAATGCGGGCCTGACCTTTCCTGTTTGGCGGAAATGGCGCAAAACGGGCCGGGGTGCCCGTTTTTTGCAATTCTGTGACAAATCGGGTTTAGGAAAGCTACAGAAATTTCAACGGGGATAAAACGGGAATGAGTGAACCTGTGCGTGAGTCGATGGAGTTCGATGTTGTCATTGTTGGCGGTGGCCCCGCCGGACTGGCTGCCGCCATTCGTCTGCGCCAGCTTTCGCCGCAAACCAGTGTCTGCCTGATTGAAAAAGGGAGCGAGATCGGGGCGCATATTGTATCCGGCGCCGTGATCGAGCCGCGCGCACTGGCCGAACTGCTGCCCGACTGGCGCGAACGCGGTGCGCCGCTGGATACGCCTGTAACGGCGGAAGATATGTTCTACCTGACCGAAACAGGCAGTATTCGGGTGCCCATGCTCGACAAGGTCATGCCGCACATGGCCAACCACGGGAATTACATTGTCAGTCTGGGCGAGGTCTGCCGCTGGCTGGCCGTGCAGGCCGAGGAACTGGGGGTGGAAATCTACCCCGGTTTTGCCGGGGCCGAAGTGCTGATCGAACGCAACCGCGTGGTGGGTGTGGCCACGGGGGACATGGGTGTGGGGCGTGACGGCAAACCCGGCCCCAACTACCAGCCCGGCATGGAACTGCGTGGGCGCTACACCCTGTTTGCAGAAGGCTGCCGTGGCTCCCTGACCAAGCAGGTCATGGCCCATTACGACCTGCGCAAGGATGCGGACCCGCAGACCTACGGCCTTGGTATTAAGGAAGTGTGGGAAATCCCGGCAGAAAACCATCGCCCCGGTCTGGTGCAGCACAGCTTTGGCTGGCCGCTGGATAACGGTACGTATGGTGGCGCGTGGCTGTACCATTTTGGCGAAAACCTTGTGTCCTATGGCTTTGTCATCGGGCTGGACTACGCCAACACATGGCTCTCCCCGTTTGAGGAAATGCAGCGCGTCAAGCTGCATCTGGCTTTCCGCCAGCATCTGGAAGGGGGGCGGCGTATTTCCTACGGTGCGCGTGCCCTGTCCGAAGGTGGTTTGCAGTCCATTCCGCGCCTGACCTTCCCCGGTGGTGCGCTGATCGGGGATTCGGCAGGGTTTTTGAATGTGCCAAAAATCAAGGGCACGCATACATCCATGAAGTCGGGCATGCTGGCGGCGGAAGCCGTGGTGGATGCCATGAAAACCGACCGCGCAGAACCGGGCTCCTATACGCAGAAGGTCCGGCAGTCCTGGCTGTGGCAGGAACTACGCACCGCACGCAACATTCGCCCCGCCTTTGCCCGTTTTGGGGCCATGGGTGGTGCTGTGTACGCGGGGCTGGATGCCATGGTGCTGCGTGGACGCGCCCCATGGACGCTCCACTTCAAACATCAGGATAACGAAACGCTGCGTGCGGCTGATCTGTGCGCAAAGCCGTTTTACCCCAAGCCTGATGGCAAGCTGACGTTTGATCGTCTGTCTTCCGTCTTCCTGTCCGCCACCAACCATGAGGAGGATCAGCCGGTGCATCTGCGGCTTAAAAATCCGTCCTTGTGGAAAACGGTCAACTGGGATGTGTTCCACGCACCAGAGGCGCGTTATTGCCCGGCGGGTGTGTACGAAGTGGCGGATGAGCAGACAGCGCCACATCTGCAAATCAATGCCCAGAACTGCGTACATTGCAAAACGTGTGACATTAAGGACCCCACCCAGAATATAGACTGGACCACGCCCGAAGGGGGTGGTGGGCCGAATTATCCGGCTGGTATGTGAATTTCGGTCAAAGTACGATAAAGAACCGTCCGAACCATCCTGCGTCTGCAAGCGAAAGAAGTCATGAAGATACTCGTACCTGTAAAGCGGGTTGTTGATTACAACATCAAACCGCGCGTCAAGGCGGATGGCAGCGGAGTGGAAACCGCTGGCGTCAAGATGTCCATGAATCCGTTTGACGAAATTGCGGTGGAAGAAGCCGTGCGCCTGCGTGAAAAAGGTGCTGCTTCGGAAGTCGTGGTTGTGTCCATTGGTGTGCAGCAGGCGCAGGATACCCTGCGTACCGCCATGGCCATGGGCGCTGACCGGGCCATTCTGGTGCTGACCGATGAAAGCCCCGAACCTCTGGCTGTTGCCAAGGTGCTCAAAACACTGGTCGAAAAAGAAGGCCCCTCGCTGGTTGTGCTGGGCAAACAGGCCATTGATGATGACATGAACGCAACGGGCCAGATGCTGGCCGGTCTGCTGGGCTGGGGTCAGGGTACCTTTGCCAGCAAGGTTGATGTGGTTGATGGCCGCGTGAATGTCAGCCGTGAAATTGATGGCGGAACGGAGCAGGTCTCCCTTGCCCTGCCAGCCATTATCACGGCCGACCTGCGCCTGAACGAGCCGCGCTACGCCTCCCTGCCCAACATTATGAAAGCCAAGAAAAAGCCGCTGGAAACCATTCCCGCCGCTGACCTTGGTGTGGACATGACCCCGCGCCTGACGGTTGTTTCCGTTGCGGAACCCGCAGAACGCAAGGCGGGGATCAAGGTTGGCTCCGCAACAGAGCTGGTGGAAAAACTGCGTAACGAAGCAAAGGTGATCTGAACATGACCGCTCTTGTTCTTCTGGATCATGAAGGCGGCCAGATCAGAAAGGCAGCCCTTTCTGCTGTAACCGCCGCCGCCCGTCTGGGTGATGTGCATGTGCTGGTCACGGGTGATGCCGCTCTGGCGCAGGCCGCAAGCCAGATTGCGGGTGTGTCCAAGGTGCTCCACGCAGCCGATGCGCGCTACGCGCACGAGCTGGCCGAGCCTCTGGCAGCCCTTATTGTCTCGCTTGCTGGTGGGTACGACCACATTGTGGCCGCTGCGGGTGCAACGGGCAAAAACGTGCTGCCACGTGCTGCCGCCCTGCTGGACGTGCAGCCTATCCCCGATGTGGTGAGCATTGTGGACGCACAGACCTTTGTGCGCCCGATTTATGCAGGCAACGCACTGGCAACCGTGCGCTCCTCCGACACCAAAAAAGTGCTGACCGTGCGGAGCGCATCGTTTGATGCGGCCCCGGCAGAAGGTGGCAGTGCGCCGGTTGAGGTTGTGGCTGTTGTGGACAGCCCCGATGTGTCCCGGTTTGAAGCGGTGCAACTGTCTGATTCGGCCCGCCCCGATCTGGAATCGGCCCGCGTTGTGGTTTCGGGTGGTCGCGGCATGGGTAGCGAGGAAAAATTCCACGCGCTCGACCCGCTGGCCGACGCACTGGGGGCCGCTGTTGGTGCATCCCGCGCAGCAGTGGATTCCGGTTTTGTGCCCAACGAACTACAGGTTGGTCAGACCGGCAAGATTGTCGCACCTGAGCTGTATATGGCGTTTGGTATTTCCGGCGCTATCCAGCATCTGGCGGGCATGAAGGACAGCCGCGTGATTGTGGCTGTCAACAAAGACCCCGAAGCCCCGATCTTTCAGGTGGCGGACTACGGTATTGTGGGCGACCTGTTCGAGGTTGTTCCGCAGTTGGTGGAAGAGCTTAAAAAGTAAGCACTGCCCCGCTGCCCCATGCCTTAAAAGGCCCGCATGCCCGGTGGTATGCGGGCCTTTTTTGTAAGGCTCAGTTACGTACCGTAAGCTGCCATAAACACGTTAACAGCGGCATGGATCACTTTTTCCTCGTCTTCCTTGCTGTTCTCCTGGCTCAGATTAAAACGTCGCAAATGGGCAATACGGGTCTGGCAAAGGGCAAAAAACTGCTCGGCGGCAAAAACCGGGTCATCGGTTGCCAGTGCGCCCTGTGCCTCCTGCTCACGTATCCAGTTGGCCAGTGTGGCAATGGCGACTCGGGGGCCATTCTCCCAGAACACAGCCCCAAGCTGGGGAAAGCGTGGCGCTTCGGAAACAATGATCCGGTACAGCATCAGGCTGTCTGGTAGGGTAATCAGCCGCACCATGGCGCGGGCCACGGCTGTCAGCGTTTCACGCGGGGGGGTGTCCTCGCGCACGGGGGCAAGGGCTACGGGCAGCTTTTCCCGGCAGCACTGCTCCACAAAAGCAGCAAACAGCTCAGCCTTGTTGGCAAAGTAGTTATACAGCGTCCCCTTGGACACGCCCGCCTGCCGCGCAATGGCGGACATGCTGGCACCTTCGTAGCCATGCTCGGCAAAAACCGCGCTGGCACCTGTTAGAATCTGCTGTCGTTTGGTCTCGGACTCGCCCGTGCAGGGGGAGCAGGAGGAGGCTGGAACTGAAGAGGATAAGGCCATTGGATTTTCGGGCTTTGGAGACTGGTGATTGACGCGGTAGGGAAAGACGATAGGGTATGCCCTGACCGAACTGGTCGGTCAGCGTGGCGGTTATAACGCATATTAAAGCAGGCGCATAATTTCGACGAGGGTAAGCGGGTGGCAAGAAGGAATGCACGGCGGGCAGGCGCATTGGCAGCCGGTTTTATTCTGGCAGGGTGCGCTGTTGGGCCAGACTACAAAAAGCCCCAGACGTGGTCTCCCGCTCAATGGCAGAAGGCGGCAACGCAGGAACGCACCAGCGCGCTGAGTGTGCCTACCGAGCAGGAGCCGGACGCGCAGTGGTGGTCCGTCTTCCATGACCCGGAACTGACATCGCTTGAACAGCGCCTTGCAGCCCAGAACCTGGATGTATTGCAGGCGTCTGAACAGCTTGCCGTCAGCCGTGGGCAGTTGTTGCTGGCAGGGGCCGAGCGCTTTCCCGACCTTGCGGCCTCTGGCTCATATAGCCGCGTGCAGCATAGCAGCAAGCAGTTGCAGCGGATTGTGGAACGCATTGGCGAACACTCAGCAAGCCCTGGGTTGGGCGAAATGCTGACCAGCCAGTCCTCCGAGGCCACAATTCCTCTGCTGAACAATTGGCAGGACGGTGTGCAGGCCAGTTGGGAGGTAGACCTGTGGGGGCGCGTGCGCAGGCAGTACGAGGCCGCCAAGTCCTACACAGATGCCACCATGGAGGAGAGGCGGGGTATCCTGATTGCCCGCCAGTCCGAGCTGGCATCGGATTACATGATGCTGCGGAGCTTACAGGAGCAGTTGCGTATTACCATCGCCAACCGCGATGCCGCCGCCAAACTGCTCCAGCTTAGCCAGTCGCGTTATAAAAGCGGTCTGGTCAGTGAGCTGGACGTGGACAGCGCACAATCCGAACTGCAACACACGGGTGCCCTGATCCCGCAGTATGAGCAGCGCATTGCCATGCAGGTCAACGCCATTAACCTGCTTATGGGGGCACCTCCGGGGGGGCTGAACGCCGAGTTGGTGCGCACTGCGGGTATTCCGTTGGTGCCACCCTTTGTGCCCATTGGCCTGCCATCCGAACTGGCGCACCGTCGCCCCGATATCCGCGAGGCAGAAGCCGAACTGCACGCAGCCACAGCTGAAGTGGGGCAGGCTGCTGCGGACTTTTACCCCAAGGTCACGATTGATGCAGGCTTTGGGCTTCAGTCCTTCTCGTTCCGCGATATGGGCATGTGGAGTTCACGCATGTGGAATGTGGGGCCATCCATCACCATTCCCATTTTTCAGGGCGGACGCCTGACCGGGCAGTTGCAGATGAAAAAAGCCTCCCAGAAGGCCGCAGCCCTGCGCTACCGCAAAACGGTGCTCAATGCATGGAGCGAGGTGGATAACGCCCTTACGGCCTATCAGGCGGAGCAGAAAAAAAACCAGCGCCTGACCGGGCAGGTCGCAGCCGATAGGCGCTCCATGGATCTAGCCCAGAGCCAGTACAGGCATGGATTGCAGAATTACCTGCAGGTGCTGGACGCGCAACGCAGGCTTTTGTCCTCCCAGACCAGTCTGGCCGAAAGCACGGCAACGATCTCGGACGATCTGGTGCGCCTGTATAACGCGCTTGGTGGCGGGTGGGAGGCAACCTTCCCGCTGGCACAGCCCAAACCCCAGCCCAAGCACACATAAGAGCTTGAGAGCATAAGACATTTCCAACCGAAGACAGGCCCTATGGGTCTGTTTTCATTTTGGGGTAGGAATGTTGAATTT
>JBDNSL010000068.1:0-13909 GCA_047719095.1 Acetobacter sp. | reverse complement strand
CACCCCCACCACCACACAGGAGCACCTCCTTTGCGCGCCTCTGTATGGCACGCTCCACCTCGCCCCCTCCCCCGATGCGCCTCCTTTTGTCGCTATTGGAGACACACTGACAGCCGGGCAGCAGGTAGGCCTGATTGAAGCCATGAAGGTTTTTACACCTGTCAAAGCAACCCGCAGCGGCCAGCTACAAGCCATTCTGGCCGAAGATGGCCAGGAAGTGGAGGCCGAGCAGCCCCTTATGAGGCTTTCATGACAGCACCCAAGCATTTCCAGCGCGTTCTTATTGCCAACCGTGGTGAAATCGCACTCCGCATCCAACGGGCCTGCCGACAGCTTGGGCTGGAAACAGTGGCCGTTCATTCGGAAGCAGATTCCCAAAGCCTTCATGTGCAGCAGGCCGACATAGCACTGTGCATTGGCCCCAACTCCGCCACGCGCAGTTATCTGGATGCCGAGGCCATTATTCTGGCTGCCCGACTGACAGGTGCTGGCGCCATTCATCCCGGCTATGGCTTTCTTTCCGAAAATGCAGCCTTTGCCGAGGCGGTTGAAGCTGCGGGCATAAGCTTCATAGGCCCCACACCTGCGGCAATCCGCCTGATGGGGGACAAGATTACTGCCAAACAGACCATGCAGGCGGCAGGCGTGCCCTGTGTAGCAGGCTCGGATGGCCCCTTACCATCCGATGAGCAGGAAATTCTTGCACTTGCCGCTCAGGTGGGGTTCCCCGTTATTGTCAAAGCCTCAGGTGGGGGGGGCGGCCGAGGCATGCGTGTGGTCTGGCAGGCGGATGAGCTGATCAGGGCCGTAGCCCTAACCCGTAAGGAGGCCCAGCAGGCGTTTGGTAACCCGACCCTTTACCTTGAACGCTTCATGCAAAAGCCAAGGCATATCGAAATTCAGGTCCTGTGCGATGCACACGGCCATGCCCTATGGCTTGGAGCGCGCGACTGCTCCTTGCAACGACGCCACCAGAAGGTAATGGAGGAAGCCCCTCCCCCCGGCATTGCCTCCGAGCTTATTGCCCAGATCGGTCAAAGCTGTGCACAGGCCTGCCGCCATATTGGCTACCATGGTGCAGGCACTTTCGAGTTCCTGTACGAAGACGGTGTGTTTGCCTTTATTGAAATGAACACCCGGCTACAGGTTGAACACCCGGTAACGGAAGAAACTACCGGGTTGGATATTGTGTGTGCCCAGATCGAAATTGCACAGGGTAAGCCGTTAACACTGCAACAAAAAGACGTGCAGAGCATTGGCCACGCTATTGAATGCCGGATCAATGCGGAAAACCCGTTCTCCTTTGCTCCATCCCCCGGCCTTGTCACACAATGGACACTGCCGGGTGGTGCAGGCATCCGTATGGATACCCATGTGACCGAAGGATATACAATCCAGCCTTATTACGACTCCCTTATTGCCAAGGTTATTGCGAGGGGTGCCACACGAACTGAGGCAATAAAACGCCTACAGGTTGCCCTTGCGGAAATGCAGGTCAGGGGGATTGAAACCAACATTACCCTCCATCAAGCACTTTTGCAGGATGCAGGAGTCTTGGAAGGTGGCGTGGACATTCATCATCTCGAACACTGGTTGGAAAAAAGGTCAGAACCGTGATGGAAAAACCCATAACCTTGCCAGAGTTTGCAGAACTCCCAACTGCTCAGGACCTTGTTCAAATCACGCACTGGCTACAACGCGCAGGCCTGCACGAACTGGAACTGACAAACGCGCAGGGTATACGCCTGCGCGTTGTAGCCGAAGCAGATACGCCCCCCGCTCCGCTGCCCCCTACGGCGCACGCAGCCCCAGTAGCGCCAGATCCAACTAACCTAACACCTGTCAACACACCCTATTTTGGGCATTTGCGTTTGCAGGATCCAGTAACTCGCAAAGCTTTGGCACCCGTGGGTCATACGGTGCAGGTAGGGCAGACCGTGGCTATGCTTGATCTGGGCACACTCTGCGTGCCTGTTCACTCTCCCATGACCGGAGTGGTGGCCACGCTCTGTGCCCATGAAGGGGACCTGGTGGGATACGGGCAGACCATTTTATCCATTACCCCCGCATAAGACCCCACCACAAAAAAACGGAATGGGGTCCGGCCCAACACCCTGCCCATAACGGCAAGGTGTTGGATTTTAAGCATTCCTTATTTTAAACCAACCACAAAATCGGCAATGCGGCGGCACCCTTCTTTGAGAATATCTGTATTTGTTGCATAGGACAGTCTAAAAAACGGGCTCATACCATAAGCACTTCCCTGCACGGTAGCCACCTGCTGCTCCTCCAAAAGCCCCATAACAAAGTCTGTATCCGATGCAATCCGCCGCCCTGCGGGGGAAACTTTGTTCATGCATGCACGGATATCCACATAAACATAAAAAGCACCCTGCGGCTTGTGGCAATGCAAACCCGGAATGGCATTCAACAGATCTACCACCAGATCACGCCGCGCCTGATATTCCAAAGCCCGCTCACGCAGAAAATCCTGTGGTCCTTCGAGTGCAGCAACGGCCGCAGCCTGTGCAAGAGTGTTGATCCCACTGGTGGATTGTCCCTGCATGTTGTTCATGGCCGCAATCAGTTCTCTGGGACCACCACAAAAGCCAACACGCCAACCTGTCATGGCATATGCCTTGGAAACACCGTTAACTGTTAATACACGGGGTTTCAGTGCTGGTTCGACCTGTGCGATTGTACAGAATTCAAAATTATCATAGACCAGATGTTCATAGATATCATCAGTCATAATCCAGACATGCTCGTGCTTTAGCAAAACCTTCGCAATGGCCTGCATCTCTTCCTTTGGGCAGCACGCACCTGTGGGATTATTGGGAAAGTTGAGCACGACCCATTTAGTCTGAGGCGTAATGGCGGCATCCAGATCTTCAGCCTTCAGCCGAAACCCATTATGCTCATGGCACGGAACCTGCACAATACTGGCTCCGGCAAGGCGGGCCTGATCGGCATAACTGATCCAATATGGCGTTGGCAGAACAACATTATCGCCCGTATTGCAGGTTGCCATGATGGCATCAAAAATAATCTGCTTTCCACCATTGGCCACCAGAATTTCGTCCAGTGCATAATCCAGATTGTTGTCACGCAGGAATTTAGCCTTTATCGCACGCTTGAGCGCTGGCTTTCCGGCCTGTGGCGGATATTTTGTATCACCCATGCGCCCTGCCTCAATAGCCGCTTCCAACGCATGATCGGGCGTTGGAAAATCTGGCTCTCCTGAAGACAGACTAACAATCTGCTTTCCTTCCGCCTTAAGTGCGGAAGCTTTGTCTGTCATTGCTGCTGAAGCAGAAATGGCAATTCCATTCAGTCTATCTGCAAAACCTGGCATGGCGCGAATACTCCCGTAGGCTCTCTGTCCGAACAGAAAGACAGCCTGCAAATTTGTGATATCGTTTAAATCTACGCCAATGTTCCCGTAACTCGATAGCGGGTAAAAACATCTGGCCCCATAGAAGAATTCTATGACACAAACTTAAACTTTTATAATTACATAATAACTATACATAGAGATAAAAATCAAAATACACCAAAATACACATGATATTTCTAATAAATAATGATATATATTTTAAAAAATCATGTAATTGTGTGATGTTTTCCATTTCTTTATTTTATTGACATTATTGCATTAAATCACTAAATATATGCCTGTTACGTCAGCATGGAGTGCCGCGCATTGGACATCAGACGTTTACAGGCGTTCGTTAAAATTATCGATGTTGGCAGCATTTCGCGCGCCGCAGATATTCTCAATATTGCGCAGCCAGCACTCAGCCAGCAACTTGCATCACTGGAAACCGCTTTTAAGCAAAAGCTGCTGATCCGTAGCAAAATGGGAGTCACCCCCACTGCCGCAGGGCTGGAGCTTTACCGCCACGCTCAAACCATGAGCAAACAGCTCGATCGCGCTATGGAGGAAGTCAGCAACGGCACGGGGCCACTGGTTGGCAAAGTGTCTGTCGGGCTGTCGCCCTATTGCTCCGGATCGTCACTTGCACTGGGACTGTTGCAGGAAGTCCGGCAGAAATTGCCGAATATCACCCTCCATCTCTCTGAAAGTTTTGACGATATCTATAGTGAAATGGTCATGACCGGTCGGCTGGACATGGCTATTATTCATGGGGCCGGCCCTATCAAAGGGGGCAGTTTCATGCCTCTGATGAAAGAGAATTTTTTTCTGGTTGCCCATAAAGATTTTTCTTTTGGCCCAGATACGTCCATTCCCGTCAAATTATCTGATCTGGCAGACATTCCCCTACTTGTCCCGCCTGACTACAATTTTGTTCGCAAGCGCATTAACGTGGCCTTTGCCCGCAAACAGATTGTTCCAAATATTGTGGCAGAAGTGGAAGCATTGCTGACATTGCGGGACGCAGTGGCTGCAGGTCTTGGCTGTACTATTCTGCCATGGGCGGTTGCCAGCAAAATTGTGGTGCCGGATCAGTCACTCATTTACCCGCTGAGCAGCCCTACCATTCAGGAAAATGTGTCGCTGTGCATTCCTGAAAGCATTCCCGAAACGGAAGCGGGCGTGGCGGTAAGAGAGTTGCTTGTGCTGCTGGCAAAGCACATGGTGACATCGCAAAACTGGCCGGGAACGCATATGATGGAACCCACACCAGCGTAAGGGTCAACCATAACAAAAGCCATGCCCCTGCAGGCTGTCACGGCCTGCAACTAACAGCTTTTGCTCTTTGCGTTCCTTGGGCTGCCAGCCTTAATCTGTCGCCCAGACACACAGCCTCCCCAATCCTAAGCTAGCAGATCTCCCCCAAAAACTGCCCTAAATGCAGGGCAGCACGCTCAGAGCCAAAGAGTGGTTGAACTATGATTGAGGATATCTTTCCTGCACGCAAAAGACATGGTTCTTGCGGAACACTGCAAAATCAGACGACATGTGTACACGATATTCCTGGTTAAGACAGGTACGGGCATCTGCCCATTCCTGCAGAGTATGCTCCCGCCCCTCTATTCCACGCCCATGCAGCAAGGAATAACCAAAAATATCATCCTCATGGATACCCTGACGAGGCAACAACCGGCCGAGTATAGGGATGGCTATCGTAGCATTATGCACAATGGGGGATTGTGTTTCATCACCATACAGGAACAGGTCATCTCCTGTTTCAAACCCTGCATTTTCCAGCATCCCAGCTACGCGCTCTATGTGATATGTCTGGAACCGCGCATTTTCGGCCACAACGTTGCCATAGCTAAAAGCAATAACGAAAAAATAGGCGATTGGTAGAAGCCCAACCCACCTGATTTTTCGTGCGTAAGGCTGCAATAAAAACAGATTTGCAAAAATTACACAGGTTGAAAATGACATAAATGTCCGAGGCACATGGTACGGATTTTTCAGTAAAAACATAACCCCAGACAACAAAAATAAAATCACAAATGGAATTATACATATAAATAATCCTGTAATGATTTCCATTATTGACTTTTTGTAGAAATGTTTAATACCAAAAATAGCCGTAATGAGTGTTGCCACTGCATAGAGACCAATTAATATTGGCTTTATTCCGCCCGACAACAACGCAGTCAACAACCCAAGAACGCCAATTGCATTACTTTTGAACTGAGCAATGGAAATATCATGTAAACCGATGGCCGCTGCGTGGCTGCTCTCAAACTCACCGTGCACAAAACAAGGTACAATCACACCTTTGTAGAAAACACCGGCCACAACAAGTGATGCAATTTTAAGGCCCAGAGAGCGCCATGCCTGAGCAGAACTTCCCCTCTGACAATCGGAGAGAAAGATAAGAAGAGAAAGGCCCACAAATGTATTCAGTCCTGGCTGATAGAACGCCATAACGCTGAATATAAGCGCGATACACACACCAACCTTGCGGCGCAGTGGCCAGTCTATCGGCAAGGCGCTTGCAAATACCGCACAAGACTGCGCCATAATCATAGGTAAGGCATCAAACTTATACGACAAATTTTCAAGAAAGAATGGCTGAACGGCAAGAGGGAGAGCACAAACACACAACGAGAACCTGTCGGGAGAAGACTGCCCCGTTAGTCTCTGAGTAAAATATACCGCCGCACAAGCCAGAACGCACAAACCTAAAATTTGCCCCAACGGCGCGCAATCAATAATATTACTCAACCGCAAATCCAGAAGATTCATAATGCTTGTTGAAAATATCCGACCACTGCGGCTCCATGTGTACCCGTATAATGCGCGGGCATTATCATCCATGTAGTATATGTTTGCCATAAATACTGGAAAACAAAATAAAATATAAGAAACGAAAACAAACAGAAAGCTTTTGCTTTTTATAATTTTATCTAATGCACACATGTATTAACTACTCTACCTATCATCCAAAAGATACACCCGACCTAAGCCGCGACTTTATAAAAATTCACACAACAAAGACAACACAATTGTGATTTCAGCAATTGTTTTTCATATTGACCTCATGGCCAAAACCTCCATAAAGTCCGACACAAGCACGCACTATCTTATCAATTCATATAATTCATAATATCTCCCACTAACTTTTTCTGGGGATTTTTTATTATATGATACGTAGTTTAGCTTATAATTTTTGAAAATGAAGTCACAAATATTTTTATCAATTACATGAGAAGAACATCCACGGTATGGTAAAATAACAAACTCTGGACCTCTAATAAGATCTGCCATGTAGACTTCATTATAGTTGTTTTTATAATATGTTTCCATTTGCCCTTGAAAAGAAAATTTTTCAAACGGTTCTAAATTTGCCAGATAATATAATGCATGATCTGAATTTATATTCAGAACCTTATGATGACCGACAACATTTGCAATAAATTTTGGGTTTTCTTCCCTTGTATGCTTCATGCTATTAATATTGGAAATAACCACCAATATCATTGAAACTTCAACATATAAAACAAGTGGGATAAGTGTATACCGATATAGAAATTTGCCGTCATTATACAAAATAACCAGCATCAAAATAGATGGAACATATAATAATGAAAAATAATGTGTGTAAGAATGACCAGACAAAGACGTTGCCAGAACGGCTGCAATAAACCAAACAGAGAGAATTTTATATTTTATATTGCGTGAATAATATTTTTCTTTCACCCACAAAAATATAACTGGCGACAAAAACAGAAGATCACAGACCAGATATAAAATACCCTCTAATCTTTCCATTAAATTTGATGCATAATTATGAATAAAATGATGCTGCATGGAAAAATATTCATTAATACATCCATTACCTGACAATAAAAATGGAAGAAATATTATAAAAAGAGATGAAACAATTCCAAAAATGAACCACAAAACACGACGAACACTTAATGACGAACTGATAAAAAACGCCACAGATACCAGAGTGAGTATAAACCCAGATAAATAATTAACGTTAGATGCAATGGAAAATACAAAGCCCGCACAAAAAAGGGAAAACCCATCTTTTGATGTGCAACTTTTGATAATTAGATACACAAAAATTGATATTAATACTATTTGTATAACTTCTGTATTGCCATCCAGAAAATTACTGAATGCCGAAAAAATACTCAAGCAAAATAGAATTTTCCACTTGTTGATGCCATACACTTTTCCCAGAAAATACGATGCTAATCCGGCACAGGTGAGCGCCAGCAGTGTAAATCTTCCGTTAACAAATGGCTCTAATCGGCACCAGAGATAATAAAATACATACGTCAGGTAGGGTTTATGATCAAAAGCGTAATTATACGGGAGCATATAATGCTCAAATATTCCCCGACCAATTACTGGGTAAAAACTGACATCCCAGTCATTAAAGGGCGCGCAAAAAAAACTTCCCAAATACACAACAAATGTTGCCATAAACAAGGGAAAGCCAAATTTGAAAATACTTTTTTGGAAAATCGAATTTTCTTTAATTTTATTTTCTAATTTACTCATGACCATCACCCGCTTTATGATGGGCGGTGTATACCGAAAAATAGCCTGAAAAGATATATCATCTTCTAGAAATTTTCATGCACGACCATTATTGCACAAGAAATTTCCACACGAGATTCATAGTTTAATGTCAAAAAGTCTTAACAAAATATTACAAACTCTTATTTTGTCATGATAGATGAATTTCATTGAAAATATTTATTCAATATTCACAACAGTTATTGATCTTAAAAACCCCTTACATGCTTTCACTATACATACGATGAACTTACTTTATAGAGTTCTAATCTGAGTTGTCACCACAACACAGCCATCTTAGAATACCATGCTACTGATAACTGCGTTTGCATCTACTCGGGAGAGGATAACGGCATACGATAGCGTTCTCCCTACAGGGGTGGGCTATACCGTGGGTTCGAAGAGAAAAAGTTTCCGCTGCGGATCACTCTGTATCACCTGAACTACCCTCTTATAACGCCTGCCTGCTCGGCACGCCTTACTGCCTCGGTCACACGCTACCCCCTTTACCGACAGTCTCATACACTGCGCCCACTATAATTCTGGCTGTTTTAGACTGGCCACCCACAATGGCGACAACACAAACCGAAACAGACGCTTGAAAGCCTTTTATTCCCATAACCCCACAGCCATAAAAACAAAGCTGCCTCTTTTTCGGATGGATACAAAATGGCAAACACATCCTATATACACTTCTGGCGGCAGTCTTCGGTCACAGTTTTCAAGAGGTTGGCTCTCATACATGCACACGCTCTCTCCACCAAACAGAGAAGGTACTCCGTCTCTTACGATAGTTGTTCCATGCTATAACGAAGAGGAAGTTTTCTCTTTTTGTCTGTCTGAGCTGAAATCTCTTTTAGAAAAATCTATTCTGGAAAAAAAAATTAGCCCACAGAGCCATATCCTGTTTGTGGATGATGGAAGCCGCGACAGAACGTGGAGCCTGATTGAGCAGGCCGCTCAGGCAGATACTCTGGTGCATGGGATCAAACTCTCCTGTAATCGTGGGCACCAGATTGCATTGATGGCGGGCCTGTCATGCACGACAACAGATATCTGTATCAGTATAGATGCCGACTTGCAGGACGATATTGAGTGCATTCCCCAAATGGTTGAAAAATACATGGATGGGAGTGAAATTGTTTATGGCGTGCGCTCTGATCGTTCCAGTGACAGCTTTTTTAAACGATGGAGCGCAAACAGTTTTTACAAGCTGATGGAAATTATGGGCATTCAGCAGATTGCCAACCATGCTGATTTCAGATTGCTCAGCCATCGCGCCCTGCAAAACCTGTTAGAATTTGAAGAGCATAATATATATCTGCGCGGTATGGTGCCTTTGTTGGGGTACAAGACAGCACAGGTTTTTTATGCCCGCAAAGAACGTACTGCCGGGGAATCCAAATATCCGTTTTATAAAATGCTTTCACTGGCCATTGAAGGCATTACATCCCTCACAATAAAACCACTCAGACTGATATCTATTTTTGGCGCAATCACGTGCCTTTTTTCGCTGTTTATTAGTGTTTTTGTTGTTATACAAAAATATTATGGCCATGTTATTCTTGGGTGGGCTTCAGTAGAAATTTCAATTTTCTTTCTGGGTGGCGTACAATTGGTCTGCCTTGGTGTTATTGGTGAGTATATTGGAAAAATTTACATGGAAACCAAACATCGCCCCAAATTCTTTATACAGGACAAAGTCTGAATAACAGGACCACCTGACATCCCTGCCAGAGTGGCCTGTCATTTTTACGCAAGGTGAAAAGCCGGGGTAAGCCTGTCTGCTGCCCCCCCCCCTTCAAAAAAGTCGGACCTACTGTTCCAGACGGCTTGGAGCGCTTTTTGCCTGAACCTGACGTACCATATTGTCAGCGGCTATTCTTTCCACCAGCCAGTCAATAAATTTCCGCGATGCCTCAACAGGGTCTTCTCCATAATGGCATTGCTCATGCCATTGCGCCGCCTCCGACCCCTCCAGCCCCTGTGCCGCAAGCCAATGCGTTATCAGGCAGGCATGCAAAGGATGTTTGCTGGCACTCTGCCCGCCTCTGGTGGACATCCAATGATAGGCCAGCACACCCAGATCACTCACAAGTTGTCTGGTATAGGCGCAGGCATGTGTTTTCACACGATAGGCAGCATACCACTGCATGAACTGCTCCGGCGGCATGGGGGGGGAAATACCGTATCCCTGACCATAACGGCAGCCTAGGTGGTAGATGGCTTCAATAACGTCGTCATCCTCCAGCCCTTCCACAATAACCAGTTCATGAAAGTCCACCCCCATATCCAGCACCGATTTGACCATGCTGAACGTCTGGAGGGGGGCTGTGCGGATATTGCGCAAAAGCCCCTGATCAACCTTGATAATATCAAAGGGCAGGGAGGACAGGCGCAGCAGGTTGCTATATCCGGACCCCAGATCATCAATAGCGATTTTAACACCGATGGCCTTGAATTTCTGTATCGCAATATCCTGTATGGTCGGGTCGATCATCTGGGTTTCCAGCAATTCAACCGTCAACTGCTCGGGGCGGATATTATACCGCTGCAAAGCGCCCTCAACCCATGCAGGCCCGTCTTCGTTCAGCAGGTAGGTCGGCGGCATATTGATGGCAAGGTTGATAACCTGCCCGTTGTCCTGCCAACCTTCCAACAGGCTCAGGCAATCCTCCAGCCCCATGTGGAACAACCTGTCCAGTTCGTTCTGCCCAAGCAGGGACAAAAAGCTGCCTGGCTCTATGATAGTACCATTCGTATCCTGAATACGAACAAGTGCTTCAACTTCAAGCAGTGCGCCTGTGCGTAAATTGACAATGGGTTGCACATACATCCGCAACCCATCACTGAACAATCTGTCTCGTATGTAACAGGACTGCTCCTCCGTGACCGCAGAACCACGCTGGAAGCAGCACCGCATCCACATTTGTTCCCAGCGGTGTTGCAGACTACGGGCAAACTGCTGCATCCGCTGTGTTTCAAACTGATTGGGGTATGCCCCAAACAATGCCAGCACAACCGCGACCTGCTCCTCCTCCATGGAAATGGGAATGCTGATGGAGGAGCATATCCCCAACGTCTCCATCATCCCGCGCCATGGGGCGGCACTTGGGTCTGTTGAGTAAGAGGCACAGGTCTGCTGCTGGCGTGTACGCCATGCCAGACCGGTAACGGTATTACCAAAAACGGACTGGGCATTGACAACAGGCTGACTGATTTTCTGCTTCAATGTATTGGTCAGATTAGCACCCGCGCGGCCACCACTGTGCTCGACCACCAACTCGCCTGCCGGATTCATACGAAAAAGCAGAACGGCCTTAATGCCCGGCAGTTTGCCCAGCGCCTCCACCCCCTGCCCGCTTACATCGGGCCACACGCAACCCGCAACAGGCAGGCGTGTGGAAAGCAGGGAAAAATAATGTTCCTCAACCTGCTGACCCGCTTCAAGCTGTGCGCCTTTATCATCTTGCAGGCGCATTTCTGTCGTCAGGAGGATATGGTACCTATCGTAGGCGCGCAGCAGAGCCTTATCCAGACTGTCAATCAACAAACGCCGGTAAATGCTATAGGCTTCTCCCAACAGGGCGGGAGAAATACCACAAAGTGTGTGAATGGTGCCCAACCGGTTGGCCAGTTGCAGAATATCCTGCCGCTGTGTTTGTGCCCCCAACAAAAAATCCAGATGTGCAGCCTGCTGGCGCTTGAGCTGTTCAAGCTGTTCTGGCGCCATGACGGACAAAACGGCCTGAGCATCAGGCATTTTTGCCAGACTGTTGTAAAAACACTCAATAAAGTTCTGTCGTATCCGTGTCAGAAATGTTTTGGCACGGGTCAAGAGTTCCGCAGCCTCTGGACCGTAGGGGTTAAAGGCAACCTGCTCCTCGACCTCTTCTGCCTGTAACTGCTGAATGTTGCTTGCCATGCACCACCAGCTTTTGCGGTTGGCCTTGTTCTGCTTGGACAAATACATGGCCGCATCCGCCCGCCGCAAAAGCGTATCCGGGTCCTCCCCATCCACCGGGTAAAGTGCGAGACCCAACGTCATGCCAACCATTGCAAACGCATCGTTGCCAATGGCAAAAGGCGTTTCCACCGCTTTATGCAGATTATCGAGAATTTTTGTCGCCTGCGTCACCTGCACAAGCGGGTCCAGATTTTCCAGAACAATAACAAACTCATCGCCACCCAGCCGTGCGACATAATCTGTATGCCGCACATGCTCCTGCAAACGCCGCCCCAGCGTTTGCAAAAGACGGTCCCCCGCCTCGTGCCCGTAGCTGTCATTGACCAGCTTGAAATCATCCAGGTCCAGCATGCCCACCGCTACCGAGCAACCCTGACGGACCGCACGGGCCATGGCCTGTGGCATATATTCCTCAAGTGCCAACCGGTTGGGAAGCCCCGTGAGGAGGTCATGACGCGCACGGCTTGCCTCCTCGGTCTGGAGTTTTTCCAGCCTTTTCTGCCCGTCCAGCTTGTCCAGCGCATGGCCCAGAAGTTCTGCCACTTTCTGGCACAGGCCAATACACTGTTCGTCAAACATATCTGTCCGGGCGGACACGAAAGAGATAACCGCCCAACGCTCCCCTCCCCGCCAGATGGGAACCGCCAGCACGGCACGCCATTGATTGCGACGGAGAAAGTCAGACCATGGCGCGTTTTTCTGCTCTGCCAGTTCGTCGTTACTGTAAACAAGGGTCTGACGATCCCATGCCTCTACAGCGACGGGGAACTGGGGAGCGTTTTCGTCAAAACTGAATTTGAGGTTGGTAATCCCCTGCGTTCCCGCACCCATGCAGGAGAGAATATGCAATGTATCGGTGTCGTCCTTGCGGCCAATCCAAACTGCCTGAAAAAGCGCATCGTACACCAGATCGGAGCACGTTTTGTCGCACATTTCGCGTTCGGTCGTCGCCTGCAAAACAGCATCCGCCGTATTGAGAAGAGCGCGGTAAAGCCTCTGCACCAAATCCGGATTTATTGCATTCCCCATAAAACAGACCAGAACCTTCCATTAAGCCTAAAAATTACGTTGTGGCCCTGTTCCACAATCGCAAAGGGCGCTTTTACTCCTAAAATAAGAAGATTTTATATGCCAATTACATTGTTTTATACATATGATATATTTTATTTTCGTATGATTTTGGCTTTAAAAACTACGCGCTCATCTTTGTAACAGCACAGTGCCCCATAACGCCCTGAACGTGCCACCTGCGGTGGCTCCTGCCCAGTCTGCGGCATGGTTTTGCCTATGACCACAGTCCCCAAAGAAAGTGGTAGCCATAATCTGGCTCCCCTGCCCCCTCAGACGCTGTTTAGCTTTACCTGACCCGTGCTGCGCATTTCTCCCGGGAAATACTCAGACTTCCTGGCTTTTTTCCTTCGGCATTTCCATAACCTTGATATAGGTGGTCAGGATTTTGCCATTTATAAAGCTGTCCCGGACAAGACGACGCGACACATCAGCAGGCTTATGCTGACCGTCTGGCCTGCGCATATTGTCATCAAGCACGACATCTCCGTTCTTGGGGTCAAAATACCCAAAATCGCACAGATGCGGGTTTCTGATATCGGCCATAATATCGAACAGATGACATTTATATTCCCCTATCCAGATTTCCGTACCTTTACGGTTGGAAATATCGGGGTAGTTGAACGTCAACCCACGGGCATGGAAGAAGTCAAAAACGCCCCCCATCAGGCACTGGGTTGCCTTGACCTCACGCGGGTTGAACTCAAAACCGTAGTAAAAATGCTTCTGGTAACGAATTTCGTCTTTGGGCAGGTAGTTCTGATTGAACAACCCCATGAACTTCTGCAGGCCGTTAGGATTGGCTTTCACCTTGATGGGGTCATCGTGAAAGAGGGCTGTTCCACGGTAATTGAAGAACACGGGAACAATAATATGTTTTGGGTTTTCCCACATGGGAAATCTCCTAAAGACCTGAC
>JBDNSL010000067.1:0-13918 GCA_047719095.1 Acetobacter sp. | reverse complement strand
TTTCCGCCGGAGGGAAAGGACAGATCATGGGTAAAGTGACCAGAAGCAGGCTGTCATCCATCTGTTCTATCAGGGACCAGCGTGCGTTCAGCCCTTTTTTTTGAAAATAGTGTTTAAGCGAGTCCAAAAGCTGGGCACGGTCGAATGGTTCGGACGGAATTTCGTTCAGGTCGCCTGCAAAGGAGGACACATCAATCCGCGCCACACGGTAGCCACGGCGTAGCCCCGTCTCGCGGAGTAAGCGGAAGCGGAGCAGGCCGGTCAGTGTCATGGCGTAGGTGCCATCGGCCCGTTCGGTCATGGAGGTCAGCCGGCCAAGGCAGCCAATGGTGTAAAGGGGAGGTGCCTCGTTTTCCTCGTCCTCATCTTCCTGCCAGCGGGGCTGGATCAGGCCGATAAGCCGGTGGGACGCCAGAGCGTCCTCCACCAGTGCAATGTAGCGTGGCTCAAACACATTGAGCGGTAGCTTGCCCCGCGGTAGCAAAAGCACACCGCTGAGCGGGAACAGCCCCACTTCTGGCGGAATATCCGCCAGCGTTATGTCCCCCAGCCGTGGAATACGGCGGGGAACATCGTCCTCATCAACAAAGGGGGGCGTGGCGCGGGGCAAGGGGCTGATCAGGAGAACAGGAGGGAGGACAGGCGGCGGCGTGCCAGAACGGTAGCTGGGTCCTCGTTCCCCCATGCTTCAAAAAAGCGCAGGAGCTGCTGGCGGGCTGCCCCCTCTTTCCAGTTCCGGTCAACCTTGATGATGTGGAGCAACTCGCCTGCGGCTTCCTCATGCTGGCCTGCGGCGTTCAGGGCCGTGGCCAGTTCGCAGCGGGCCTCGTAATCCTCTGGGTTGGCATCCAGCCGTGCGCGAATGCCGTCCATGGCCTGAGCCGCCTGCCGGCCTTCCTTCTTCAGTTCCAGTGCTGCGCGGGCTCCGGCCACTTCGGGGGCGTCGGTAATTTTTGCGGGTACATCGGCCAGTGCGGCTTCTGCGGCCTCTTCATCATCAAGGGCCAGCATGGCGCGGATCAGCCCACCCCATGCCTTGGGGTTTTCGGGTTCCTCACCAATAACGGCGGAGTACATGGCCGCAGCTTCGGCCGGGTTCCCTGTTTCCATGGCCACATCGGCTTCGTGTAGCTGCTCGGATGCGGGCAGAACACCGCCCCCGCTGGCCTTGAGCAGGGTTTCCACAAACTTTTTCACTTCGCTCTCGGGTAGGGCACCTTGGAACATGTCCAGGATCTGCCCTTTCCAGAATGCGGCTACCAGTGGAATGGACTGGAGCGGCAGACCCGCCTGCGAAAGCTGGCCCGCCAGCGCACGGTTGGCCTCGATATCAATCTTGACCAGCCGGACCTTACCTTTGGCCGCCGTGACAACTTTTTCCAAAATGGGGGTCAACTGCTTGCACGGGCCACACCATTCTGCCCAGAAGTCCACCAGAACGGGCACATCCCGGCTGGCGTCCATTACGTCGTGCATAAAGCTGGCCTGCGTGCCATCTGTAATAATCGCAGCAGCCCCCGAGCCGCCAAAACTGTTATCCGGCCGTGGGGCTGGCTGACCGATCAGATGCTCCATCTGGTTCTGTTCCTCAAATTTCCGTCACGCAGGCAAACGCGCGCCTGCCGTGCTTTTGGCCATAGTACATCACTTGTGTCTGTAAATGGTCAATCATGTTTACAAGCGCAATGCCCAGAATGGCAGGACAGGCCATTTTGCATGGTGCATGGCCCCCCTGTGTTTCATGGATTGCATAGGACCGGATTAAAGCGCCATAATAGAGGACAAAACAGGAACGGCGGTAAAGAACTCTCCATGACAAAATCAGGTCTTCCCGGTCAGCACAGCATTCGGGTGCGTGGGGCACGTGTTCACAACCTGAAGAATGTTGATATCGATATCCCCCGTGACCGGCTGACAGTCGTGACCGGGCTTTCAGGCTCTGGCAAATCCTCATTAGCGTTTGACACCATTTATGCCGAGGGCCAGCGCCGGTACGTGGAGAGCCTGTCCGCCTATGCCCGCCAGTTTTTGGAACTCATGGGCAAACCCGATGTGGACTCCATAGAGGGCCTGTCCCCCGCCATTTCCATCGAGCAGAAAACCACATCCAAAAACCCACGCTCCACGGTGGGCACGGTCACCGAAATTTATGATTATATGCGCTTGCTCTGGGCGCGCGCGGGTGTGCCCTATTCCCCCGCTACGGGCCTGCCGATTGAGGCGCAGACAGTTACCCAGATGGTGGACCGCGTTCTGGCCATGCCCGAGGGCACACGGCTTATGCTGCTCTCCCCCGTTATCCGTGACCGCAAGGGGGAGTACCGCAAGGAGTTGACCGAACTCCAGCGTAAGGGTTTTACCCGTGTGCGGGTGGATGGCACGTTGTACGAAATTGCGGATGTACCAAGCCTTAACCGCAAACTGCGCCATACGGTGGAAGTGGTTGTAGACCGTGTGGTAGTCAAACCCGGTGTACAAACCCGTCTGGCAGACAGTTTTGAAACAGCACTGGCCCTGAGTGACGGCATTGTCTATGCCGAGGAAGTGCTGAAAGACGAGACACATGAGGCGGAAAAACTTGTGTTCTCATCACATTTTTCCTGCCCTGTCAGTGGATTTACACTGGAGGAGATAGAACCGCGCCTGTTCTCCTTCAATGCGCCACAAGGTGCCTGCCCTGCCTGCGATGGTCTGGGGGTGGAAACATATTTCAACCCCGTTCTTGTTGTGCCCGATATTTCGCTCTCCCTTGCAAAAGGGGCCATTGCACCATGGAAAGATGCCAAATCTCCCTTACTGGAGCAAACACTGGAAAGCCTGACCCAGCATTTTGGCGTCAGCATGAGCACCCCATGGCGTGACCTGCCCGAAGAAGCCCAGAATGGTATTCTGTATGGGATTGAACACGATATCAGCTTTACCTATCAGGACGGCAAAAAGAGCTATGTGGTCGAACGTCCGTTTGAAGGGGTGCTGACCAGCTTGCAAAAAAGACTGGCCAATACCGATAGTGCGTGGGTGAAGGAAGAACTTTCGCGCTATCAGTCGGAAAAAGCCTGTCATGTCTGCCATGGCGCACGCCTGCGGCCCGAGGCCCTGTCCGTTCGGGTGGCGGATAAAACCATTGCACAGGCCTGTGACCTGTCCATCGGCCATGCTCTGGGCTGGTTTGACACGGTCATGCCAACCCTTACCCCCCAGCGGGCAGAAATTGCCCGGCGTATCTTGCGTGAAATTCTAGAACGCCTGAAATTTCTCGATGATGTGGGGCTGGATTATTTAACTCTCTCACGCGGGTCAGCCACGCTGTCGGGTGGGGAAAGCCAGCGTATCCGGCTGGCCAGCCAGATTGGTTCGGGGCTTACAGGTGTGCTGTATGTGCTGGATGAACCCTCCATTGGTCTGCACCAGCGCGATAACGAGCGCCTGCTTGGAACACTAGATCGTTTAAAAAACCTTGGTAATACTCTTATTGTTGTTGAACATGATGAAGACGCCATAAGAAGTGCCGACTGGCTGGTGGATATGGGGCCTGCGGCAGGTGTTAACGGCGGGCAGGTTGTGGCACAGGGCACACCCGAACAGGTTGCCAAAAACCCGGACAGCCTGACAGGCGCTTACCTGTCTGGGCGTAAACGCATTGAGGTGCCGCAGCAGCGCAGGCCGGTAAACAAAAAACGGATGCTGACGGTAGAAGGGGCTACGGGCCATAACCTCAAGGACGTTACAGCCCATTTCCCGCTTGGTACATTTACATGCGTGACCGGGGTTTCGGGCAGTGGCAAGTCCACACTGGTGATTGATACGCTGTACAAAGCCCTTTCGCGCCAGCTTATGGGGTCTGCGACCTCTCCAGAGCCGTATAAAAAAATAAAAGGCATGGAGCAGCTCGACAAGATTATCGATATTGATCAGTCCCCTATTGGCCGCACCCCCCGCTCCAACCCCGCAACCTACACGGACCTGTTTACCCCCATCCGTGACTGGTTTGCCGAACTGCCCGAGAGCAAGGCGCGCGGGTACAAGGCGGGGCGTTTTTCCTTCAATGTCAAAGGGGGACGGTGCGAGGCCTGTCAGGGCGATGGTGTGCTTAAAATAGAAATGCACTTCCTCCCAGATGTGTTTGTTACCTGCGATGCCTGTAAAGGTGCGCGCTATAACCGCGAAACACTGGATATCCGCTTCAGGGGTAAAACCATAGCGGATGTGCTGGCCATGAGTGTGGATGAAGCCTACCCGCTCTTTTCCGCCCAGAACCGGATCCGCGACCGGCTGGCCATTTTGCAAAAGGTTGGTCTGGGCTATGTGGCACTTGGCCAGCAGGCAACGACCCTATCGGGGGGGGAAGCACAGCGCATCAAACTTTCCAAGGAACTGGCGCGCAGGGCTACGGGCAGAACCGTCTATATTCTGGATGAACCTACAACCGGGTTGCATACAGAGGATGTTAGAAAACTTCTGGAAGTTTTGCATGCACTGGTCGATCAGGGGAACACGGTTATCGTGATCGAGCATAATCTGGAAGTTATCAAGACTGCGGACTGGCTTATAGATGTAGGGCCGGAAGGGGGCGATGGGGGTGGCACCATTGTTGCCGAAGGCACGCCCGAAACCATTGCTGCATGCAAAAAAAGCTATACGGGTCAGTTTCTTGCCCCTCTTCTGGTGCAGTCATAATGAAAAAATCATGGTTATGCGGTCTGTTTTTAGGGACACTGTCGGTATTACCCCTGCCAGCGCAGGCCCAGTGCCTGAACCTTGCCAGAAGTGTTCTGTTTGAAAAACTGACATGGACCGAAATTGCACAGGATATATCCTGTGGTTTTACAACCATTATTGTGCCTGTGGGAGGTACGGAGCAGAGTGGACCGTACATAGCCGTTGGCAAACATAACAGCCGTGTGCAGTTTCAGGCTGAAAGAATAGCCCGTCAGTCCGGCAGAACACTGGTGGCTCCTGTGGTAGCCTACGTGCCGGAGGGGGGTACTGCTCCGCGTACATCGCATATGCGTTTCCCCGGTACCATTACATTACCGCCCGATGTGTTTGACAGAATGCTGGCCTCCATAGCCGAAAGTTTTCGGGTGCAGGGGTTTAAGCTGGTTGTTCTGATCGGTGATCACGGTGGCTACCAGAAAGATATGGAAAAACTGGCCACGCAACTGAATGTGCGGTGGCAGGCCACAGGTGCAAGGGTGCTGTATGTGCAGGATTACTACAATGTGATCCCCCACCAGTATAGCGAATGGCTCCGGCAGAATGGCTACAGGCTGGATGTGGGCCAGCATGCGGATATAGGCGATACATCGCTCATGCTTGCGGTTGATCCATCCATGGTCCGGGAGGAGGCCCTGCGGCACGCGCCCAACCCGTCTGCGGCGCAGGGGATTTATGGAGGAGACCCGCGGAGAGCCACGTCCACACTGGGGCAGCCCGGTTTGTCCATGCAGGTGGATGCGGCCGTTAAAGCCATTGATGATGCACGCAGCAAATAAATACGTAAAATAACTTGCCTATAATAATAAATGAAAGATTTTAATCGCCCCCGAATAGACGTTATTTACGCCGCATGATAAATGCGGAGCCGTATCAGGAGTTAAAGTGATAACAGGCACAGAAGGGTCTGGGTTATGGGTTTTAAGCAGTATCTGGTTGCGGCGGTTGCCCTTGTTGGCATGGGTGCTGGCAGCGTGGCAGGTTGGGCGCAGGATGTTGGTGCAACAGCGCCAGCATTGGCACCAACGCCAGAACCCGTTCAGGCACTAGCACCACCTGTGGGTGCTGCTCCGGTGGAAGCTGGCGTGCAGACCATTGCTGGCATGCCCGCTGTGGCTGACCCCAATAATTTGTACAGCGAAACAGGGGTCGGCCATATTGCATCCGAAGTCGCACTGGACCCCGCCCGTGTGTATGTGCCCAACCTGCGCTCGAGCGATGTGTATGTGATCGACCCGGCCACCAACAAGGTTGTGGACCGTTTTCCGGTAGGGAAAAGCCCCCAGCATGTTGTGCCATCATGGGACCTGCGGACCCTGTGGGTGACCAATAACGCCGAAGGCACCACCCACGGCAGCCTGACCCCGATTGACCCGCGCACCGCCCGCCCCGGCCCATCCATTGCGGTGGATGACCCGTACAACATGTATTTCACGCCCGATGGCAAGTCCGCCATTGTGGTGGCCGAAGCCCGCAAACGTCTGGACTTCCGCGACCCGCACAGCATGCAGTTGCAGCAGTCTGTTGATGTGCCGGAGTGCAAGGGCGTCAACCATGCCGATTTTTCCATAGATGGGCGTTACGCCATTTTCACCTGCGAATTTGGTGGCCATCTGGTCAAGGTTGATATGGTGGACAAAAAAGTCCTTGGGTACCTCAAGCTCTCCAGCGGTGGTATGCCGCAGGATATTCTGGTCTCTCCCAATGGCAAAACCTTCTACGTTGCGGACATGATGGCTGATGGCGTGTTTCTGGTGGACGGAGATACGTTCCGCGAGACGGGCTTTATCCCCACAGGTTTGGGTGCGCATGGGCTGTACCCCAGCCGGGATGGCACAAAAATGTATGTGGCCAACCGTGGTTCCCACCTGATTCATGGCCGCCCCCATAGCAAGGGGGGCGGGGTATCAGTCATTGATTTTGCAACAAACAAGGTCGTGGCCACATGGCTTATCCCCGGTGGTGGCAGCCCGGACATGGGCAATGTCAGTGCGGATGGCAAGGCTTTGTGGCTGTCCGGTCGGTTTGATGATGTTGTTTACCGCATTAACACCGATGACGGGACCATGCTGAGCATTCCCGTAGGGCAAGAGCCGCATGGCCTGACCGTGTGGCCCCAGCCGGGCCGGTATTCCATCGGGCATACGGGTATTTTGCGTTAAGCTGTTGGTTTTGGGTTTGTAAGTGTTAAAAAGCCTTTCCTTGTAACAGGGGAAAGGCTTTTTTGGTTTTATGGGAGTTGGGTATGGTAAACCGGGACAACAATCAGGCCTTGCAAAAACTCTCTCCCGAGCGTGTCCTTTCCCCCGAGCAGGATGCGCTGTGTGCGCGTGCTGTACAGTTCTGCCGAGACCATGTTGGGGCGGGGAATGCTGTTTTTGTGATTAAAGGCGATGCCGGGACCGGAAAAAGCATTGTCATCAATAAAATTTTTAATGACATACAGACCCTATCCCGAGAAAAAACCGGACAGGATGTTCTGTCTGGAACCAAGAATTACCTGTTGGTCAATCATCCTGAAATGATGAAACTTTACAGAAATATCTCAGAAAAATCTGTTTATATGAAAAAAAAGGATTTTGAGCGACCCACAACCTTTATCAACACCATGCACAAAACCGGTCAGGTCGCAGATATTGTTCTGGTAGATGAAGCGCATCTGCTTTTAACAAAGTCTGATAAATACAACAGATTTGCACAAGATAACCACCTTGAGGAAATTCTTAAATGTGCAAAAGTTGTCGTGCTTGTTTTTGATGACAGGCAAGTTCTCAAGTTCAAAAGCCATTGGACACAGGATAGCCTTGCGTCAGTTCTGGCACACAAACAGGTCCAGACCTGCCTGCTTCAAAACCAGTTTCGTATGCAGGCAGGGCCAGATACTTTGCGTTGGGTAGAGGCGTTTTGCAAAAAAAATGTTCTGCCAATTCCAGCAGATCCATCTTTTGACCTCAGGGTTTTTGCAGATGCGCAGGAAATGTACACTCTGGTGTGCGCCAAAAATGCCGAATTTGGTCTCTCCCGCATGGTGGCGACCTATGATTACCCCTACCGGCTGGATGGCAGGGAACATTTTATAACCGAAGGGCGTTTTCACCTCAGGTGGGACATGGCAAAGCCCGAAGCCCGCCTGCCCTGGGCCGAGCGGGTGGATACGATTGGTGAGGTCGGCTCGGTTTATACCGTGCAGGGGTTTGACCTCAATTACGTCGGGCTGCTGCTGGGGCCTTCGGTAAAGTACGATGCGCAGGCCAACAGCCTTGTGCTGGACCCCACACGGTATGAGGACGGTGCAGCCTTTGCGGGCCGTAATGGCCTTGCCAAGCCCGAGCGCACCATGGAGCGGATCATGCTCAATGCCATCAATGTGCTTATGACGCGTGCGGTCAGGGGGCTGTACATTTATGCGCATGACCCTGCGTTACGCGCACGCCTTGCGTGTTTGCAGGTGGCATCATACCCGCCTGAACGGTAGGCGGATATCATTCCAGACATGGCTGGTTTGTCCGCACGGCAGGTGGGAGGCGCGCAAAACAGCCATATTTTGTGTTGGCACAGGTGGAGTGTGGACTAAAATTTTCATACAGAACTTGTTCTGTCCTCATTCTGGTGCCAACTGAAAGATAATCATACAGGTTTACCCTACAGATCGGACATTTCCGCCATGTTTATCGAAACCGAAGGCACCCCCAACCCCGCAACGCTCAAGTTCCTGCCCGGTCAGGCCGTGGTGGGGGATGCGGGCACCATAGACTTTATTGATGCCGACGCCGTGGCCGGGCGTTCGGTTCTGGCCGATGCGCTGTTTGCCCTGCCCGGTGTTGCCCGCGTGTTTTTGGGGAATGACTTTGTCTCTGTCACCAAGTCCGACAGCGCGGACTGGGAGGAACTGCGCCCGCTGGTGCTGTCCACCCTGATGGATCATTTTGTGGCGGGCCTGCCGGTTGTTGCCGAAGGCGTTGCTGTTCTTGAAGACGACATTGCCCCAGAAGATGCGGAGATTGTTGTCCAGATCAAGGAACTGCTGGACACGCGCGTACGTCCTGCCGTTGCGGGCGATGGTGGGGATATTGTGTTTCGTGGGTATCGCAACGGGATTGTGCGCCTGACCATGCAGGGGGCATGTTCGGGCTGCCCCTCTTCCCGCGCAACGCTCAAGCATGGGGTGGAAAACATGCTCAAGCATTACGTGCCAGAGGTTGTCTCGGTCGAGCAGGTGGACTGAGCACGCCTGCGGCCTCTTTTCCGTATGCCGCACTTGGCTTAAAGAAGGGGGACGCGCCACCACAACCCGGCGCGGCAGGAGGCAGGACGGAACATGTTGGACGCAAGCGGGCTAGAACTGCTGTTTACAAAGGCGCGTACCCCCCTGCGCTGGACCACCCGCCCGGTGGAGGAAAGCCTGTTGCGCCAGCTCTATGATCTGGTGCGTATGGGGCCGACCTCGGGCAACTGCTGCCCTGCCCGCATTGTTTTTGTGACCGGCACCCAAGGGCGCGAAAAACTGCGTCCTGCCCTGTCCGCAGGGAACGTTAACCGGGTTATGGGGGCACCTGTTATTGCCATTATCGCCCATGACCCGCTCTTTTTTGAACAACTCCCCAAACTAAGCCCGGCGGAGGAACTGCGTTCGTGGTTTGCCGCCGACGTTGGCCTATCGGAAGAAACCGCGTTTCGTAACGGCACCTTGCAGGGGGGCTACATGATTATGGCAGCCCGCGCCCTTGGGCTGGACGTACTGCCGGTGTCTGGCTTTGACCAGTCCTTGGTGGAGGACGCCTTTTTGGTGGAGCAGGGCTGGCGTGCCAATTTCCTGCTGTGTCTGGGGTATGGAGATTTTGCGGACCAGCCAGAGCGCGCACCCCGGCTTGCGTTCGATCAGGCCTGCCGGATTGTGGACTAGTGGTGCAGCGTATTCTGGTGCTTGACGGCAGCCCCGCGGGCGACAACGCCTGTGGCACGGCGGCCTGCGTGGCCAATACCGGGGGGCAGTTGCAGGTTCTGGCCTGCGTGCAGGAAGCGGGCAAACAGGCCGCCGAAGGGGTGAGCCTGCTGGCGGCACAGGTTTTGCAGCAGGCAGGCTGGTCGCACGCGCAAGGCACTGCCCCCGATCTGGTGGCTGTTGTGGTGGGGCCAGGTTCCTTTACCGGCCTGCGTGCATCCTGTGCGGCTGCTGCGGGCTATGCTGTGGGTGTTGGGTGCCTGGTTGTGGGGGTTACACGGGCCGAGGCTCTGGCCCCGCAACTGGACGCGGCATTGGCCAGCCAGCCCGAACACATGGCAGGCTGGCTGGTCATAACTCCCGCACGGCGTGGCCGCGTGTTTGTGGAGGACCTGCAGGGTGCGCGGGCCGTAACCATAGCGGACTGGTCTGCCCCGGATGGCACGTGGCTGCTTGCAGGCTGGTCCTGTACGGAACTGGCATTTCCCTCCGCCGTAATAAGCCCCCTTACCCACCCCGATGTGGAGCAGGTTGCTGCCGCTGCACTCAGGCGGGTTTTGGGCGAACTCCCCGCGCGTGAGGCACTGCCTGTGTACGTGGACCCGCCAGAGGCCAAGTTGCCAGCCAACGGGTTGCGGGCTGCCCCCGTATAATGGCTTTGGTGCAGATGGAGCGCGTGGGGGCAAGCCACGCTCAGGTGCTGGCCAGCCTGCACGCCCGGTGTTTTCCCCCACATGACCAGTGGCATACGGCTGCCATGGCCAGTCTGCTTGGGTCCATGGGGGTGTGTGCCGGGCTTGTTCTGGTTGGTGGGCAGGCTGCGGGGTTTGTCATGCTGCGCTGCGTTGGGGGGGAGGCAGAAATTCTCACCCTATGCGTGTTGCCAGATTACAGGCGGCGTGGCCTTGCCGCGCAACTGGTGGCATGGAGCCTTGCCTGCGCTGTGGAACACAAGGCCGCTATGGTTTTTCTGGAAGTGTCTGTTGGCAACCCTGCGGCACAAAAGCTGTATGCGCAGGCAGGGTTTGCACAAAAAGGGCAACGCCGCGCGTATTACCCCGATGGCTCCGATGCGCTGGTACTCGGGCGAGCACTGGAGGTAGCCGGGTAAGGCCCCCCACGCTGCACCCTTTGGGCGTGGCATGGAGGGGCCCCGGCTATTGCCTTGCGGGCTTTGTAGAGCTGTCTGCGTTGGGCCGCTCCCTTACAGGGCGCGGTTACCAATATCGGTCCGCCACACAGCACCATCCCACGTAATGGCCTTAACTCCGGCGTAGGCGCGTTTCTGGGCCTCATGCACCGTGTCCGCCAATGCGCATACGGCCAGCACGCGCCCGCCGGATACAATCAGTTCCCCCGCCATGTTCTGTGTGGTGCCAGCCTGAAAAACCCGCACGCCTTCCAGTGCGCTGGCATTGTCCACGCCATGGATCACGGCACCTTTTTCCGGGCTACCGGGATAGCCGCGTGCGGCCATGACCACACAGACCGATGCCTGATTGGAAAATGTGATGGGGGCCGTGTCCAGCCGGTCTTCCGCCAGTGCCTGCAGGGCGGGCAGCAGGTCCGATGTCAGGCGTGGTAGCAGGGCTTCGGCTTCCGGGTCGCCAAAGCGTACGTTGTATTCAATCAGGGAGGGGCCTTGTTCGGTCAGCATCAGCCCTGCAAAAATTACCCCCCGGAACGGGGTGCCACGGCGCACCATTTCGCGCAGCATGGGGCGTACCAGCAGGTCTAGGGCTGCTTCCTGCTCGGCCCGGTCAAAGCCTTTTGGGGGGGATACAGCGCCCATGCCGCCGGTATTGGGGCCTGTATCGCCATCGCCAATGCGTTTGTGGTCCTGTGCCGCCCCGATCAGGCAGGCCGTCTCCCCCGCGCAGAACGCGAAAAGCGAGACTTCCTCGCCCACAAGGCAGTCCTCGATCACCACGCTGTGGCCTGCATCACCCAGGCTGTTGCCGGTCATCATGTCCGTAATGGCGGCTTCGGCCTCGGCTACGGTTGTGGCCACAACAACGCCCTTGCCTGCGGCCAGCCCGTCGGCCTTGACCACAATGGGCGCACCCTTTTGGCGCACATAGGCAATGGCGGGTGCGGCTTGGGTAAAGCGTTCCCATGCGGCGGTGGGAATGTTTGCCGCGTCGCAGATTTCCTTGGTAAAGGTTTTGCTGCCTTCAAGCTGGGCCGCAGCACGCGTGGGGCCAGCACAGGGCAGGCCCGCCAGCGCGCAGGCATCGGCCAGCCCCGCAACCAGAGGGGCCTCGGGGCCGGGCACCACCAGATCAATCTCCTGCTCGCGGGCAAAGGTTACAAGGGCTGCCACATCATGCGCGCCAATGGGCACGTTGGTTCCGCAACGGGCCGTGCCGGGGTTGCCGGGGGCAATGAACAGCGCGGAAAGTGCTGGGGATTTGGCCAGTGTTTCGGCCATGGCATGTTCGCGGCCGCCTGAGCCTACCAGAAGTACGCGCAATTCTTTTCTCCTGCTGTTCATGTCTGCTCTTTCAGGGCGAGCGTCTGTAGCATAGGTTGTGCGGATGCACGAAGAGTTTGGAGCCGCCACCCCTTCTGGCGGGAATGTCCCTGAATATACGGTTTCGGAAATTTCCGGCGCAATCCGGCGTACGCTCGAAGGCTCGTTTAGCCGGGTGCGGGTACGCGGCGAAATTACGGAATTCAAACGCTACCCCTCCGGGCACCTGTATTTTTCGCTCAAGGATGAGCAGGGCAAAATTTCCGGCGTGGTCTGGCGCGGTGGTGTCAGCCGCCTTGGGCTGGTGCCCGAAAACGGGCTGGAAATTATTGCAACCGGCAAGGTCTCCTCCTACGGCGAGCGCTCAAGCTACCAGCTTGTGGTGGAGCGTATGGAATACGCGGGCGAGGGCGCATTGCTGGCCCGTATTGAGCGCCTGCGCCTGAAACTTGGCGAGGAGGGGCTGTTTGACCCCGCCCGCAAACGCCCCATTCCCCTTCTGCCGCGTGTGATCGGGGTTGTTACCTCCGCTCAGGGGGCTGTGCTGCATGATATCTGCACAACGCTCAAACGGCGCTTTCCCCGCTCTGTGGTGGTGTGGCCCGTGCCTGTGCAGGGCGAGGGTGCCGCCGCCCAGATTATGGCCGCCATTAACGGGTTTTCAGCACTCGATGGCACGGGCGCTGTGCCAAGGCCCGATGTGGTGATTGTGGCGCGCGGTGGCGGCTCGCTTGAAGACCTGATGGCTTTTAATGATGAGGGCGTGGTCAGGGCGGTGGCGGCCTGCTCCATTCCCCTGATCTCGGCCGTGGGGCATGAGACCGATACAACCCTGATCGATTTTGCATCCGACAGGCGTGCCCCCACCCCAACGGCTGCGGCGGAAATGGCCGTGCCTGTGCGGAGTGAACTGCTGGCCGAAATAGAGCACCGCACAGCCCGTGCCACAGGCGCTCTGGCCCGGCACATGCAAACAGCCCGCCTGCGGCTGGACCGGGCCGCCGCCGCCCTGCCAGACCTGCCCGCTCTGGTACAGACCGCCCGCATGCAGCTTGATGACCGTGGCCGCAGGCTGGATGTGGCCCTGCCCGCACTTGTCCGCCGCCGCAAGGCGGACCTTGTGGGGGTGGAGCGGCATATGCCTGCGGTGGAAACCCTGCTTTCAGGCCGCAGAACACGCATTGCCGTGCTGGCTGGCGCGTTTGTGGGGGGCATGCAGCACACCTTGCAACGCCAGGAGGTGCGGCTGGGCCGCTGCCGTGTGTCCTCAGCCCCTCTTATGGCGCTTATGCGCGAGCGGCGGCTTGCTTTGGGTGGGGCTTTTGGGCAACTGGAGGCTGTGTCCCCTCAGGCCGTGCTGGCACGGGGCTATGCGCTGGTAACGGCGGAGGGCCACCCCGTTACAAGGGCTGAGGACCTGAAAAATGGCCAGCAGGTTGACCTGACATTTGGCGATGGTACCTGCCGCGCCGTAATTGGGGGCCGGCCTGTGCAGGGCTTTTTGGACCTGTAAGCCCTGTTGGGCATAAGCTGGCAACCGGGTTATGCTGGCTTCCTTGCAACCGTGTGGGCAACAAGCCACAGCGTGCTGAAAGACCAAAGCGCATGTCCATTCCTGTTTGTATCAAGGTTCTGGGTTCTGGCCTTATGCTGGGGCTGCTGGCCGGGTGCGCCAGCCAGCCCACCCGTATTCCCCCCCAGAGCTTTGCGCCGGGGCTGAGTGCGGAAGCGCCACCACCCGCCAACGAAAGCCAGTTGGTGAATGACCCCTCCGCCCCCGCCAATAC
>JBDNSL010000066.1:0-13921 GCA_047719095.1 Acetobacter sp. | reverse complement strand
CCGATCCGGTTGTGCTGGAACGTATGTCCTTCCCGGTTCCGGTTATCGACATTTCTGTTGAGCCGAAAACCAAGGACGCAGTGGAAAAAATGACACTGGCCCTGCAGAAGCTGGCTGGTGAAGATCCTTCCCTGCACCTCAAGACCGACCAGGAAACCGGGCAGATCATTCTGTCGGGCATGGGCGAGCTGCATCTGGACATCATCATCGACCGTCTGCGTCGTGAATATGGTGTGGAAGCCAACGTGGGTGCTCCTCAGGTTGCTTACCGCGAGACCATTTCCAAGGCGCACACAGAAACCTATACCCACAAGAAGCAGTCTGGTGGTTCGGGTCAGTTCGCAGAAGTGAAGATCTCTTTCGAGCCGGTTGAACGGAACGAAGGTATCTCCTTCGAGAACAAGGTTGTTGGTGGTACCGTGCCGAAGGAATACATTCCTGCGGTTGAAAAAGGGATCCGCATGCAGTCCTCCACGGGCGTGCTGGCTGGCTTCCCCACGGTTGACTTCAAGTTCACCCTGCTTGACGGCAAGTACCATGACGTTGACTCGTCCGCTCTGGCGTTCGAAATCGCGGCAAAGGCCTGCTTCCGTGATGGCATGAAGAACGCTGGTCCGGTTATTCTGGAACCGATCATGGACGTGGAAGTGACCACCCCGAACGATCACGTTGGTGACGTTGTGGGCGATCTCAACCGCCGCCGTGGTATGATCCAGAGCCAGGAAACATCCGGTTCCACGGTTATGGTGCGTGCGCATGTGCCGCTGAAGGAAATGTTTGGCTACATTTCCCACCTGCGTTCCATGACCAAGGGTCGTGCATCCTTTACGATGCAGTTCCATCACTATGATCCGGTGCCGCGCAACGTGGCAGACGAAATCATGGCGCAGTCTCGCTAATCTTTCATCCTTCGGGTTGAAGACAGACATCAAGGCCGCTTCCTTTCGGGGAAGCGGCTTTTTTGTTGCGCGCAGTGCTAGATTATGGCGCAGCTAGAGCTAGAGCTAGAGCTAGAGCTAGAGCTAGAGCTAGAGCTAGAGCTAGAGCTAGAGCCAGAGCCAGAGCCGTTACAAACTATGTGGTTTTCGAAGAAAACAGGCGGCAGGGGAGTGGGCAGGAAATACCCTAACGCCCACAGTGCTGCCTATGTGGCCTGTACTCCCGCAGTAAAGCGGAGGAGGCGCGCCAGCGGTTGTTACGGCCAACCTGTCTGGCTGGCGGCAAACGTGTGTGTTCGCCGCCAGATGTGTGTCAGGGGGGAGGTGTCAGCCAAACGCCCCGATGTCATGCATGAGTGCCACACTGATTTCGCGCAGCAGTTCGAACATCTGCCCCATGGGGGTAAAGATGTCGCGGTGTTCACGCACGTAAATGCCTTCCTCCCGCGGGCCGCGTGGTTCGTGGAAATCAAGGTCGGATGGCCCCGTGCCGGTGGGGAAGATGTGTTTCATTTCCTTCAGCACGGTCGGGATGTCTAGGCACAGGATGTGCTGCATCATCATCTCGTGGTTGAAGCCCCCACGCGGCATGAAGAACGGAATGCGGCATGCCAGCAGCCATATCCGCTCGATCAGCATGATCCGTATGGCGTGAAGGAGGCGAATGCGCGGCTCCGTGCGGGGGGCATGCTGCCATGCCTCGCGCAGGGCCAGATGGTCGGCCTGAATGCGGCGGAACATGGTGTGCAGTTCAGCCGACAGGTTAAGCCCTTCCAGCCCGCCCATAAGGGCCAGAAAAGCCTTTTGCCGTTTGGGAGAGGTTTCCTCCGTTGCCCGGTCCAGCCAGAATCCGGGGTCGAGCATACACACAACACTTTTGAGCACCTTGTCGTCCGAGCAGGCCAGAGCGTGGCGTGCAAAGTCCAGCGCACGGTGGAAGCGTGGGCTGGAGGTGTTGAGGGCCTCAAACGTTTCGGGGTGGCGCTGGGCGGCGGCACCAAGCCCTTGCAGGGTGTTGGCGCACCAGCCAAGCTGCTGGAGAATGGCGTTGTTGGGAATGGCCCGCAACTGTCCGGGGTGGGTGATACGGCTGCGGGTTGCGGCCTCCGCACTCTGGCGAGCGGGGGGGCGGGAGCCGGTGCGATCAATCAGGGCTGGGCCAAAGGCGCCCAGCAGGGCGGCGTAGCCGGGGTCGGCGACAAGCCCTTTCATGTTGTCGATCACGCTGGAAAAAAAGTCGGCCGAAAAATCCGGATGGTCGTAAATCGGGTCGCTTTTCTGCTGGTCGCTCAGGAACAGGTGTTCGGCAATGGTGGCCATGGTGGCGGTGGCCAGTTCGGGGCTGCCAAACAGCAGATAGCCATCTCCGCCCTGAAAAGCGGTTTCTTCGCGGCAATGGATGTTGCTGGTCTCAAACCGTTTGCGCACATGGGCGGGGGAGAGGTAGTCCAGCCGGTCCGCCATACGGAACGGGTGTGCGCCACGGCCAATACTTTCGCCGTGCGTATCAAAAAACACGACTTCCACATCCTTCAGGTCCCAGCGGACCAGAAGGTCGTGAATATGCAGACGCAGGCGCTCAATCTGGTAGGAGGCGGCAAGCTGGCCAATATAGCGCCCCGAATCCGAGTACCCGAACTGGAAGCATATCCGGCCCATGCGGCGCACGTACGCACGCCATGCGGGGGAGCGGAGGGCTTCCTCCACAATATGCTCACCCTTGACCAGCGCGTGTTCTGTTTCAAACAGCGGAGAAATTTCAATCCGGTCCGCCACGCCAAAATACGTAGCGATCCAGAGGGCTGTCAGCAGGGTGTAGCCTGTTTCGGTCTCTGCAATCAGGAAGCGTACGGGGGTGTCGGAATCCACGTATTTGACAATCTGGGCAATTGTCATCATCAGCCGCCCGGCCGAGGAGGGGTCGCTTAGCAGCGCGCCAAAGTCTACCGGCACGGGGGTTACGCTTTCCAGCGCCTCGTTCACGCGGTTGAGCAGGGCGCGGCGCTGGGCGGGGTTGGTCGGGTCGTCCAGCAGGTTCAGTTTCTGGCGTACAAAGTTGTGGATCTGGCTGGCGTTAAGCCGCACATGCGTATGTGCCAGTCCAAGCCCGTGGGCCATAAACCCGGCGCGCGCCACTGCCAGTGGCAGTTGGGCGGAAGGGGGGGCCGCCTCTATGGCAGCCTGCAAAAGGGCGTTCAGGTCAGATGCTGCGGTCAGTGCCGTGCTGCGCCCTTTAACCAGCAGTTCCGCAAAGCGGGCTACGGCCTGGCCGTCTGTCGCCCCTGTGGGCACGGCGGTTATCTGGGCTTTAACGCAGTCTATGGCTTTTTGGAGCGTCTCGCTCAGTTCGTGGGCCAGTACACCTTCATGCGCGATCTGGTGTTCCAGCCGCACAAGCTGGAACAGCTTCATGCGCAGGCGCAGGCGCAGCGTATCCCACCAACCAATGTCTGTCCGGCCATCCGTGTCGTAACCAACCCAGCTTGTGGCAACCACGGGGCAGGGGCACAGAGTGCTCCACTCCTGCGGCCACGTGTCCTTGGCTGTGCCTAAAAGTGCGGCGTTAAGCTGGTCTATGGCGTCACGCGCACGGGTAATGGCCTGCGCGGCCAGAGTGAATTCTTCTTCCAGCGTTGGGTGGCTGCTGCGGCGGTGCGTTGTAAAAAACGGTGCTGTTTCGGGCGGGACATCGTGTGACGCGCTCTGGGCCAGTGCCTCGTAAACCGGGTTGCTCAGTGCAAAGGTTGGGTGGGCGGTAAACACGGCGGCAAAACGGATGGAGGAGACACGCTGGCAATAGGCCGCAAAGGAGGGGGAGGGCAGGCCCGCACAAAGCTGCTCGGCCACATGGCGCAGCTTGTCCTGCGCCGTATCCAGCGCTGCCCCGCCCACGTAGCGGTGCAGACGGCGCGAGCGGGTTAGAAAAGCCTGATCCCGCAGGCTGCGCACCAGTTGGGTGACATCCTCAAACGTGATGGCCCCGCTTTCCAGCGCGTCACTCAGCCGCAGGGCTGTGCCCATAACGGGGTTGGTGCCTTCCGCCGGGGTGCCGGTGGAGGACATGTTGGCAATGGAGGCGAGCACGCTCCCGATGCGAGGGGGAAGGGAAGAAAAATCCGTGTTCATGGCGCGCTCTATATCCTTGCGGATTGAATCGGAAAAGAAACAAAACGGTCGGGCAACAGTTTATTTGTCAGCTTTTCATGTCTGCTTTCTGTGCGCAACCGCCTCACGCACACTTGGGGTGGCGGAGGTGGAGTGCTATTCATGTTGCCATGACAGCGCATACCGACACCGAAGCGGACATTGCCGCCCGGCAGACACTCCGGCGATACCAGAATGCGGCCACGGGGCTGCTGGTTCTGATGGGGGGGCTGACTGTTGTGGGCTATGCAGCCCCGGCTGCGGGCTGGGTAGAGGACGGTTTTCTTCTGGAAATGTTTCGCGCAGGCGCACGCGCAGGTGTTGTGGGCGGAGTGGCCGACTGGTTTGCGGTTGTGGCCCTGTTCCGCCACCCATTGGGCCTGCCCATTCCCCATACCGCCATTCTGCCCGCACAAAAGGACCGCCTTGCCCGCGCGCTCGGGCGGTTTGTGGCCGGTCAGGTGTTTACGGCCAAGGAGGTGGAGCGTGTTCTCTCCAAGGTGGATGTGCCCGGCTTTATAGCCAACCTGCTAGAAGACCCCGCAACACAGGACGCGGTAGTTGGCGCCATGACACGCTCCATGCCGCAACTGCTGGACCGGCTGGAGGACGGCAGGGCCAGCAACGCCATAGGGCGCATTATGCCCGGCCTGCTGGGGGGGAGTGACCTGTCCCCCGTTATTGCCAAGGCGTTGCGCAGTCTGGTGGATGATGACCGGCACCAGGAGGTGCTGTCCTACTTCCTCAGCCAGCTCAAGGATGGGCTGAAGGCCAAGGAAGGTGCCCTGCGCGACATGATTGAAGACCGTGTGCGCGAACAGGGGGGGCGTATTCTGGGCTGGGCCATTGGCGGCTCCATTGCCACCAAGGTGCTCAGTGCCGCAGCACAGGAACTGGACCGAATCGACCCCGAAAATTCCAGCCTGCGCGAAGGGTTTACAAGCTGGGTCAGACTCCAGATTGACAGGATAGAAACCGACCCCGAACGCGGGCGGGAGTTTACGCACGCGGTTACTTCCGTTTTATCGCACGAAAGTGTTGTGGGCTGGTGGGGCGATATCTGGCTGCGTTTCAGGCGTATGGTCGAGGCCGATGTGGAGGACCCGCAGGGCCGCACGGCCTGCCTCCTGCGCGACGCGCTGGGGCGCATGGCGGGCCAGTTACAAAATGATGCGGTGTTGCGCCAGCGCATAGTGGAGCGTGTGGACAGCGCAATTGGCAAGGCGCTGCCTTTTGTGCGCGACCAGATGGCAGAGTTTATCGCACGTGTGGTTTCTGGCTGGAACGCGGTGGAAATTGCGGAAAAGCTGGAGCTGCGCGTGGGCAAGGACCTTCAGTTTATCCGTTTTAATGGCACATTGGTGGGGTTTGCTGTGGGGGCTTTGCTGTTTGCGGGCCTAAGGCTGACGTTTGGCATTAACGCGCAGTAAAGTTTCTTTTTTGTGCCAACTGCCCCCGGCACAGGCAGTTTTTACCCGCATGGCTCTTGAGCAGATATGGAAAGGCTTGTGCCGCAGGGATAGGCGTAAGCTGGACCAGAGGCAGCCATGCGGGAGGTCCGCAGATCACATATGCGTTGAAAGGCCGGGGTCGGCTGCCTGTAACAGGACGTTTTGGGTTGACGTTGGCAACGCTAGTCGCCATGTATCCGAAACAGGACCATTCAGGTCTTTAATTAGGTGAAAGCCGGATTATGCTGAAACTTTCCCGTCTGGCGGACTATGCGATCGTCATACTTGTTAAACTGGGGGAACAGGACGGTGTGGTGACATCCCCAGCCCTTGCCGCCATTACGGGTGTGCCTGAACCCACGGTTGCCAAGGTGCTCAAGGTTTTGTCAGCCCATGGTTTTGTGCTTTCCCAGCGTGGCGCAAAAGGGGGGTATCGTCTGGCCCGGTCTCTGGCGGATATGTCTGTTGCCAGTGTGATTGCCGCAGTTGATGGCCAGATTGCCCTGACCGCCTGCGTTGGCGGGCGTGAGTGCGATACCGGCCTGTCCTGCGGTCTGTGTGGTAGTTGGGACGTTATCAACACGGCAATACGCTCAACGCTGGAGGGAATTTCGCTGGAAAGCATGCGCCCCAAGGAAGCATGCTTCCCGGTTCCCTCCCAGATCAACACGCTCAATACGACCCACACGGTACGGGAAGGGGCCTGAACAATGCCAGCAGTCACACAAACGCGCGAAGCCGTAGAGAAGCTGGGACAGTCCACGTACAAATGGGGCTTTGAAACCGACATAGAAATGGACATGGCTCCCAAAGGGCTGAATGAGGACATTATCCGTCTGATTTCCAGCCGTAAGGAAGAGCCGGAATGGATGCTGGAGTGGCGTCTGGCTGCGTATAAAACGTGGCAGGCCATGACCGAACCCAAATGGGCCAAGGTTGCCTATCCGCCGATCGATTATCAGGACGCGCATTACTACGCGGCCCCGCGCAAAAAGCCCGGCCCCAAATCCCTCGATGAGGTGGACCCCGAACTGCTGCGCACCTACGAAAAACTGGGTATTCCCCTGCATGAACAGGCGATGCTGGCCGGGGTGGAAGTGCCCGAGGGCGAGCGTATGCCCGTGGCCGTAGACGCCGTGTTTGACAGCGTGTCCGTGGCGACCACCTTCCGCAAGACGCTGGAAGAGGCTGGGGTTATTTTCTGCCCGATTTCCGAGGCGGTGCGTGAACACCCCGATCTGGTGCGCAAGTATCTGGGCACGGTTGTGCCTTCAGGGGACAACTTCTTTTCCGCCCTGAACTCCGCCGTGTTCACGGATGGCTCCTTTGTTTATGTGCCCAAGGGCGTGCGCTGCCCCATGGAACTGTCCACCTACTTCCGGATCAATGCCAAAAACACCGGACAGTTTGAGCGGACCCTGATTGTGGTGGAGGAAGGGGCCTCTGTTTCCTACCTTGAAGGCTGCACAGCCCCCATGCGTGATGAAAACCAGCTCCACGCAGCCGTGGTGGAACTGGTGGCCATGGATGACGCCTCCATCAAATACTCCACGGTGCAGAACTGGTACCCGGGGGATGAGAACGGGCTTGGCGGCATTTACAACTTTGTGACCAAGCGTGGCATATGCCGTGGCGCGCGCTCCAAAATATCGTGGACACAGGTGGAAACCGGTTCAGCCGTTACGTGGAAATACCCGTCGTGCATTTTGCAAGGCGAAGGCTCGGTGGGTGAGTTCTATTCCGTTGCGGTTACCAACAACTGTCAGCAGGCCGATACCGGCACCAAAATGATCCACCTTGGCCGCAATACGCGCTCCACCATTATTGCCAAGACCATTAGTGCGGGCCGCTCGGATAGCACGTATCGCGGTCTGGTGCGTGTGCAGCCCAAGGCATCTGGCGCGCGTAACTTTACCCAGTGCGACAGCCTGCTCATAGGCGATCAGTGCGGGGCGCACACAGTGCCCTATATTGAGAGCCGCAACATGAACGCGCGCATTGAGCACGAAGCAACAACATCCAAAATTTCAGAAGACCAACTGTTTTACTGCCGCCAGCGTGGCCTGTCCGAAGAAGACGCCGTCGGCCTGATCGTAAACGGTTTTTGCCGTGATGTTCTTAAAGAACTGCCCATGGAATTTGCCGTGGAAGCACAAAAACTGTTGCAGATCAGCCTTGAAGGCAGCGTGGGTTAAGGGAGAGCAGAGTATGAGCCAGTTTTTGGAAATTTCCGGCCTGTGCGCACGCATTGACGCAGACGGACAGGAAAAGCAGATTCTGCGTGGCGTGGACCTGAGCATTCCGCCCGGTGAAGTGCATGTGATCATGGGGCCGAACGGGTCTGGCAAATCAACCCTTTCCTACGTGCTGGCCGGGCGCGAGGATTACGAGGTCACCGCAGGAACGGCCACCTTCCACGGGCAGGACCTGCTGGGGATGGAGCCGGAGGAACGGGCGGCAGCTGGCCTGTTTCTGGCTTTCCAGTCTCCTATTGAGTTGCCCGGCGTGAACAATGCCAATTTCTTGCGCACGGCGGTGAATGCCGTAAGGCGTGCGCGCGGTCTGGATGAGCTGGATGCGGTGGCGTTCCTTAAAATGGCGCGCGAGGCCGCCAAGGCCCTTTCCATGGCGCCGGATATGCTCAAGCGTAACGTTAATGTCGGCTTTTCGGGGGGGGAGAAAAAGCGCAACGAAGTGTTGCAGATGACCCTGCTCCAGCCGACCTTCGCCATTCTGGACGAAACCGATAGCGGGCTGGATGTGGATGCCCTGCGTATTGTGGCCGAAGGTGTTAACCGCCTGCGTGCGCCCACCTTCTCCGCGCTGGTGATCACCCACCACCAGAAGCTGCTGGATTATCTGGTGCCTGACCGTATTCATGTCATGGCGCGGGGGCGGATCATTCTTTCCGGCGGGCCAGAGCTTGCACGCCAGATCGATCAGGAAGGTTACACCAAGTTTCTGGCGGAGGTGGCGTGAACGCACTCAGCAAAGATATGTCCGGCCCGTTAGCGCTGTTTGCAAACCGGCTGAACACCCTTGGGGGGCCAGAGCGGCAGGCAGCCGCCGGTGCTCTGGCCAGAAGCGGCCTGCCTGACCGCAAGGTGGAAGCATGGCGCTACACAGCTCTGCGCGCTCTGGGCAAGCAGGACTATGCAGCCCCACCCGAGCAGGTGGATGCCAGCGCCGTCCGCGCATTGCTGGACAGTGTGTTGCAGGCCAACTCTGCCATGGCCGCCCTGCCGCGTGTGGTGTTTGTCAATGGCCGCCACGCGCCCGCGTTCAGCGTGCTGCCAGATAATGTTGATCTGTCCTTTTTTGCACAAACGCCCCAATTTGGCTTGCAGGCCGCACCAGACCGGGACCCGCTGGTAGCCCTGAACACCGCACTGGCCGAAGATGGTCTGGTCCTGCGCGTACCTGCCGGGGTGGATGCGGGGCATGTCCTGCTCATTTCCTTGGGCGTTGCGGAGGGGGAGCCTGTCTCCTTCCATCCAAGGCACACCATTGCTGTGGAAAACGCAGCACATCTGCGCCTGATCTGCGTGCAGGCCGGGCAGGGGGCATATTTCCACAATCCGGTTATGGACCTTGTGGTCGAAGATGGCGCAACACTGGAACATGTGACAGTGCAGACAGAGGGCGCACAGGCCATCAGCCTTGGCACCCTGTACGCCCATGTTGGCCACCAGAGCGTGTATGACAGTTTTGTTCTGGGTCTTGGTGGCCTGCTTGTCCGCCATGAGGTCCACGCCCGTCTGGCGGCAACCCGTGCTGTGGTGCATGTGAATGGCGCGCAGCGTCTGGCAAGGCAGCAGGTGGGCGATATTACCAGCGTAATCACTCACGCAGCATCAGACTGCACATCGCGCCAGACGGTGCGTAATGTGCTGGACGGCCATGCCCGTGGGGTTTTTCAGGGTAAGGTGCTGGTAGAGCGGATTGCTCAGAAAACAGACGGCTACCAGATGAATCAGGCCCTGCTGCTCTCCCCCGATGCGGAGATAGATGCCAAGCCCGAACTGGAAATTTATGCCGATGATGTGCGGTGCAGCCACGGCGCAACCGTTGGCGCGCTGGACGATGAGCAGCTTTTTTACCTGCGTAGCCGCGGGATACCTGAGCACGAAGCCCGCCAGATTTTGATTGACGCATTTCTGGACGAGGCCATAGCCCTTGTGGGGGATGCAACGGCCCAGACCTTCTGCCGTGCAACCATGGCCGCACGCTTTGCTGGTAAGGGAGAGCCTTCATGAGCACACAGGCCCCCACGGCCCCACAACTGGACATGCATGCCATCCGTGCGCAATTCCCCATTCTGGGGGAAAAAGTGCATGACCGCCCACTGGTTTTTCTGGACAGTGCGGCCTCGGCCCAAAAACCCAATGCTGTTATTGACTGCATGGCCAACACCATGCGGCACCAGTACGCCAACATCCACCGTGGCCTGCACTGGATGAGCGAGCGCACCACCGAGGCGTATGAAGGTGTGCGTGATCTGGTGGCAGACTTCCTCAACGCGCCCTCGCGCGAGGAAATCGTGTTTACCCGCAACAGCACGGAGGCCATCAATCTGGTGGCGCACTCCTTTGGTGCGTTGCTCAAACCCGGTCAGGCGGTGCTGATCTCGCAGATGGAGCACCATGCCAACCTTGTGCCGTGGCAGATGCTGCGTGACAGGGCAGGCATTGACCTGCGCGTAGCCCCGATTACCGATGCCGGTGATCTGGACATGGACGCGTATGCGGCGTTGTTGGCAGATGGCAAGGTTGGCCTTGTGGCTATTACGCACATGTCCAACGTGCTGGGCACCATAACCCCGGCCAAACAGATTGCGGATCTGGCCCATGCCGCAGGGGCGCAGGTGCTGTTTGATGGCAGCCAGTCCGTTGTGCACCATAAAACGGATGTTCAGGCGCTGGGGGCCGATTTTTACACCTTTACCGGCCATAAGCTTTACGGCCCAACGGGCATTGGCGTGCTGTGGGCACGCCGGGACCTGCTGGAGCAGATGCCGCCCTTCCTTGGTGGTGGGGATATGATCTCCACCGTCACATTCGAGCACTCCACATGGGCCAATATTCCCCACAAGTTTGAAGCGGGCACGCCTGCAATTGTGGAAACCATTGGTCTGGGTGCTGCCATAGAATGGGTGAGCAAAATAGGGTTTGACGCGATTGCAGCACACGAGGCGGCATTAACGGCCCATGCGCTGGAGCGACTGGCCACCGTGCCGGGCCTGCACATTGTGGGCAACCCGCGTGTGCGTGGTGGTGTTGTGTCCTTTACCATGGATGACGTGCACCCGCACGACATTGCAACACTGCTTGACCGCAACGGTATTGCCATCCGCGCAGGCCACCACTGTGCAGAACCACTCATGCGCCGCTTGGGCCTGAGTGCAACTGCCCGCGCCAGCTTTGGCATTTACACCCAAAAGGACGAAATTGACGTGCTGGCGGATACGCTGGTGCGGATCAGGGACTTTTTTGTGTGAACACCACCACCGCAGAGCGCGACGCCCTGTATGACAGGCTGATTGTGGAGCGCGCCAAAGCCCCCCTTTACGCAGGTCGGCTGGATGGGCCAGATGCGCAGGGGGATGGCCGCAACCCGCTATGCGGGGACAAGACACATCTGGATATTGCGCTCAACGGGCACCATATCCAAGATATCCGGCACCTTACACGCGGGTGCGCCATTTGTGCCGCTGCCGCAGACCTTATGGCAGAGCACGTGCGGGGCAGTACCGTTGCACAGGCGCTGGAGGTATCGGACCGGTTCAGGGCCATGCTGGTCGGGGCATCGCCTCTTGTGGGGGATGGGCAGTCTGGACCCTTGGGCGCGCTGGAGGTGTTTGCTCCGCTGCGGTCCCATAAAGCAAGAATACGCTGCGCAGAACTGCCTTGGATTGCGCTGAAGGAGGCTTTTTCTCATGTCGATGGTTGAAGAAGGCGTTCAGGCGCAAACACATGCATCAGCTCCGCCGCAGGATATGCCGGTGGAAACTGTTCTGCACGCGGAGCATGATCAGGCCGCAGGCGCTACCGCAAAGGTGGAAGGCTGGACCCCTGATGGTGATGCCGCTCCCCAGGAGGGGGAGAGCAGAGCAGCAGGCCCGGCATCCGAAGATGCCGTGATCGAAGCCATAGCCACGGTGCATGACCCGGAAATCCCGGTAAATATTTACGAGCTGGGACTGATCTACGCCATTGACCTGTATGACGACGGGCGCGTGCGTATTGAAATGACACTGACTGCCCCCAACTGCCCCAGCGCACAGGAACTGCCCATTCAGGTCAAGGATGCGGTGGAAAAAGTGCCCGGCGTTCAATCAGCCGAAGTGGAAGTTGTGTGGGATCCGCCATGGGATATGTCGCGTATGAGCGATGAGGCCCGGCTGGCCCTGAATATGTTCTAACGGAAAGGATGGAGTGTTATGTCCCAAACAGCGACCATTTCATCAACCAGAAGGGAACTTCCCCCTCTTATGCGGCTGACGGACACAGCCGCCACGCGCCTGCGGCACCTGTATGCTACGGCGCATGCGGGTGAGTTGCTGCGTATTTCCGTTTCCACCAAAGGCTGCTCAGGCAAAGCCTATGACATGGAGTTTGTAAAGCAGAGCGGGGAAGGGGACGAAGTTGTTAAAGACCACGGCCTGACCCTGCTGGTGGACCGCAAGGCCACCCTCTTCCTGATCGGTACACAGATGGATTACCGTGAAACCGATCTGGAGGAAGGGTTTGTGTTCATCAACCCTAATGAGAAAGGGCGTTGCGGCTGCGGCGAGAGCTTTCACGTTTAAAGCGGCACACGGCCTCGGTCTCGGCCGACCATAAAAACTGGTCAATAACCGAGACCGTCTCCAGCTTGTAACCAGCGGCGGCCAGCAGGCTCGTATCATTGCTCAGAGCTGTCGGGTTGCAACTGACGTAAATAACGTAGTCCGGCTTGCCCAGAGCAATCTGGCGCATTTGCAGCTTGGCCCCAGCATGGGGTGGGTCCAGCACAACCACATCGGCCTTACCAAGGTCCTTGCCCATAACGGGCTGGCGGTTCAGGTCTCGGCAGATGGGGGTAATGCGGGATTTGCCCACAGCTTTAAGGGCCGCCAATGCTGGCTCGTACCCCTCATAAGCTTCAACCTGGCAGCGTTCACCCAAGGGCAGGCTCAGCGTGCCACATCCGGCATAAAGTTCTATCAGGCTGGCACGTTTGCCAAGGCGGGGGGGAAGTGCGTCCAGCACGGCCTGCTGAATGGCCTGCTCGCTCTGTGCCGTTGCCTGTAAAAAGGCACCGGGCGGGGGCGTAAGCTGGTGGCCCGCAATGGTCTGGTACACAGGCGCACGCTGCACGGCTGTCTCAGACGGCCCTTCAGTTTTCAGCCGTTGCCAGCTTATACGCGGAATATCCAGTTCCTCGGCCAGCGCCGTCAGGCGTTGGCGGTCGGTTGCGATCAGGGGCGAATCGGTACTGAGCAGAATATCCAGCCCCGAGTCCAAAAGGTTGATGCGCAGGTCGGCGGCTTTATGCACAGCGTTCAGGCTACGCAATGTCTGCCGTAATGCTGGCAGGCTGGACACAATGGCAGGGTGCAGCACCGTGCAACTGGTCATGTCCGTAACGTCCTGACTGCCCTTGGCGTGCAGGCCGATCACAATGCCCTGTTCGGTCCGGCGTACAGCCAGATCGGCCCTGCGTCGGCTATTGGGTGGGACCTGAAAAGTAGAAATTTCGGATGGGACGTTAAACCCGGCTTTGCCCAGCGCGTGGCTTACAAGCCCGGTTTTCCACGCCAGAAGAGCGGCGGGGTCCATATACTGCAAGGTGCAGCCACCGCATTGTGCAAACAGCGGGCAGGGTGGTGTTGTTCTATGCGGGGAAGGGGCCAGAATATCGACCAACTGGCCACGCCCGTTAGGTTGTAGCCGAATAGTAACCCGCTCACCGGGCAGAGTGTCTGCAACAAAAACGGTGTGCCCGTCAGGCAGGCGCGCCGCACCATCCCCCTGAGTTGCAAGATGGGAGATGGTGACTTCCAGTATGTCAGACACAAATTTTCCTTAGGTCAGGAGGCCACGTCAGAGGCGTGAGCCATGTCCTGCGCTGTTTCGGTATTTTCAAGCGTTCCCGGTGTTGCAGGGCGCGAGGAGGAGCGGCGGGGCAGCAGCATGAAGGCGGGTGTCTGGTCCCCAAAGCCTGAGAATTCGCCAGCGGGTGCGGGCGGAATTTCATCACGCTGGTTACGGCCACCTTTATACGACTGGGACTTGGTAACAGGCTGCTGGGCCTGCGCCTGACGAGGAGCCTCCCGATCACGGGCGGGTTCACGCTCGCGCGGGGCTTCGTTTTCGCGTGCAACGGGTTCGCGCGGGGGGGTACGGG
>JBDNSL010000065.1:0-13948 GCA_047719095.1 Acetobacter sp. | reverse complement strand
GATGCTCGGCACAGGCCAGCACTTTTTCGCGGTCTATGGTTCTGGGGCGGGCCATGCACTACCTTGCCATGTTTCATTCCATCCGGACGGAATTAAACCAGACATCCCCCCTTTTCAACCCCACACGGTACGCGGTTGCAGGGGTGCCCATATTTCATACCGCAACACGTTGCGAGACGAAACGGTCTCGTTTATTAACGCAGCGCCAGCCCCCAGACAGGACTCGGCACATAACCAGCAGGAGACCCGCATGGGCATGAAGCGCCATGGTGGACGACCCGACACCAGAATGTCCGAAGAACTGGACAGGCTGATCCTCCAGACCGCCAGCCAGCTTTTTGGCGAGCAGGGCTACGCCGCCACCTCCATGGAGCAGATTGCAGCCCAGGCGCAGGTCGGCAAGCAGACCATCTACCGCCGCCATGCCTCCAAAGAGGCCCTGTTCATGACCGTTATGACCGATCTGGGGCAGAGCTTTCTGTCCGCTGCCGCCCCCACGGCACAAAGTGTATCCACCGACCCGCTGCTGGCCCTGCGCCAGACCCTGCGCCGGTTGCTTGACCTTGTTCTCAGCCCCTCCACCATTGCCCTAAGCCGCACCTTTGTGGCCGAGGGCTGGCGCTTTCCCGGTCTGGTGGACCATGCCGGGGCGCATATTTTTGACCCGCTCGAACGCCTGACCCACGACCTGCTGGTAGCAGTAGAGGCCGCAGGGCTTTTGAACAGCACATACGACCTGAAGGAAACCAGCCGCGCCCTGTCCGCCCTTATGCTGGGGGGGCCGCACCAGCATGTGCTGTTTGGCCGCAATGCCTTTGCCACCAAGGCCGAGCGCGACCAGTACCTTAACCAGTCATGGGCCATGTTCATGACCGGTATCCTCTCTTGCAGGACCACAACACGGCAGGACGCCCCCGCATGACCCGGCACAGCCCCCTTTGCAGCCCCCGCCCCCTCCTTGCCAGCACATGCCTGCTGGCCCTGCTGGCGGGGTGCCACAAAAAACCCAGCCCCCCCGAGGTACGGCCCGTGCGCTCGGTTGTGGTGCAACCGCAGGAAGCCACACACGCAGACATGCTGAGCGGGCAGGTTACCGCCCACAAAAGTGTGGCCATGGCGTTCCGTGTACCGGGCAAGATTGTGGCCCGCATGGTGGATACGGGCAGCGTGGTCCATGCCGGGCAGGTTGTGGCGCAACTGGACAAAACCGTGGCCGAGCAAAGCCTGCGCGCTGCCACGGCGGATGCACAGGCAGCCCGCGCCGCCGTAGCGCAGACAACCCCGCTGTACAAGCGGGCGGCGGCCCTGCTGCCGGTTAACGCCATTTCGCGCAATGATTATGACGAGGTGGTCCGCCGCCACAAAACCGCGCAGGATGCGGTGCAGTCCACGCAGGCCCGCGAACGCATTGCGCGCGAGGAACTGGACCACACCACCCTGCGCGCCGACACGGACGGGCTGATTACCGACCGGCTGGCCGAGGTGGGCGAGGTTGTTGCCGCGGGCCAGCCCATCTTGCGCATGGCCAGCAGTGCCGGGCGGGACGCGGTGTTTGACCTGCCCGCCGAGCTGGTGCGTACGGGCCTTGCAGGCACCCCAAACGCCAGCACAGGCACCAGCACAGGCACAGGCACGCAGTTGACAGTCTGCCTTGATGCGGACAGGCACCTGTGCGCGCCCGCCCGGTTGTACGAACTGGCCCCCGATGCCGACCTGCTGACCAGAACATACCGCGCCAAAGCTCTGCTACAGGCCCCTCCCCCGGCCATGGCGCTTGGTGCTGTGGTGGTGGGCCAGATCGTGCGTACCGCACCCTCTGGCATACACCTGCCCCCCTCCGCGCTCACCACGCAGGCAGGCCACCCGGCTGTATGGGTGGTGGACCCCACAAACTCCACCGTACACCCGCGGGCTGTCAGCATTACAAGCTACGGCGCGCAAGATGTCAGCATTGCCGCTGGGCTTAAGCCGGGCGAGCGGGTGGTCAGCGCGGGCGTGCAGGCCCTCTACCCCGACCAGAAGGTCTCCTTGCTGGATGATGCAGATGTCCGCCCCTGATACGCCTCCCGCGCGCGCGGGCATCAACCTGTCAGACTGGGCCATTCGCCACCGCGCCCTTGTGCTGTTTTTCATGCTTGTCATTGCGGTGGCGGGTGTGCGCTCGTACTTCAACCTTGGCCGCAACGAGGACCCGCCCTTTACGGTCAAAACCATGGTGATCGAGGCATTCCTGCCCGGTGCCACGGTGGGGGAAACCACACACCAGCTAACCGACCGCATTGAAAAGAAGATTCAGGAAATCCCGTATTTTGACTACGTCAAAAGCTATACGGTTGCGGGCAAGACCACCATCATGGTCAACCTTCTGGGCAGCACGCCCAAAGCACAGGTGGCGGGCATATGGTATCAGGTTCGCAAAAAGGTAGGGGATATCAAACCCACCCTGCCCTCCACCACCGTCGGCCCCTTTTTTGATGACGAGTTTGGGGACACATACGGCATTATCTATGCCTTTACCGCAGACGGCTTTTCCCACCGGGACCTGCGCGACTATGTGGAAACCGTGCGCGATGCCCTGCTGCATGTGCCCGATGTTGCCAAAATAGACACGCTGGGCGCGCAGGATGAGAAAATCCATGTGGACTTCTCCCCCCACACCCTCTCCCGCCTTGGCATCAATGGCGCCATGATTGCCGCCGCCCTGCAGGCACAGAACGCGCTTGTGCCCTCGGGCACCATGGATACGGGGGTTGAGCAGCTTCTGGTCCAGCCCACAGGGCGGTTCAACACTGTGGAGGACGTGGCCAACGTTACGGTTTACGCAGGGGGGCGCAAAATTCGTCTGGGCGATATTGCCACCATTACCCGTGGCTATGCCGACCCCGCGCAAACCCAGTTCCGTGTCAACGGCCACAGCGCCATAGGTCTGGCCCTTTCCATGACCACGGGCGGCAACGTGCTGGCCCTTGAGCGCAACGTAACCGCCAGAATGGACGAACTGCACGCCCGTATGCCCATTGGCATAGAGGCCCATCTGGTGGCCAACCAGCCGCAAGTGGTCAAGGAGGCAGTGGGCGACTTTACCACTGCCCTGTTTGAGGCCATCGCCATTGTGCTTGGCATCAGCTTTCTCAGCCTTGGGGGGCGGGCGGGCACAGTGGTGGCCTTCTGCATTCCCTTTGTGCTGGCTGTTGTGTTCACCTGCATGGAAATACTGGGCATTGACCTCCAGCGCGTCTCCCTTGGTGCACTGATTATTGCACTGGGCCTGCTGGTGGATGACGCCATGATTACGGTGGAAAGCATGGTCAGCAAGCTGGAGGAAGGCTGGAGCCTGCCGCGTGCAGCAACCTTTGCCTACACCTCCACCGCTTTTCCCATGCTGACAGGCACGCTGGTTACTGTGGCAGGGTTTATACCCGTGGGGTTTGCCCACAGCATTGCGGGGGAATACACGTTCTCGCTCTTTGCGGTTGTAGGGCTGGCCCTTGTGGTGTCGTGGTTTGTGGCGGTGCTGATAGCCCCCCTTATTGGCGTAACCATTCTGCGCCCCCATGCCCCCAGCGCAACCGCACAGACAGCCACACCACCTGCAACAGCCCCCACGGTGGCAACCACCAGCACCTCCGGCACAACCGCTGCGGCCACCTCCGCCGCACACACACCGCAAGCCACCACCGGGGCCACCCCCCCGGCCCCGCGTGGCCGCATTATGGCGCTGTTTGAGCGGTGCCTGCTGGGCACCATGCGCCACCCGCGCACCACGGTGCTGCTGAGTGTGGCAGCCCTTGGGGTATCCGTGCTGCTGGCTCCGCTTATTCCACAGCAGTTTTTTCCCGCCTCCGACCGGCCAGAGCTGCTGGTCAACCTCTCGCTACGCCAGAATGCCTCCATTACCGCCACGGGGGACACCTCCACCAAGCTGGATGCCATGCTGCGTAATGACCCCGATATTGACCACTGGAGTTCGTATATCGGCCGTGGGGCCATCCGCTTTTACCTGCCGCTGGACGAACAGCTCCCCAACGACTTTTTTACCCAGACCGTCATTGTAACCAAAAGCGCGCAGGCCCGCGCACGGGTGCAACAACGGCTGGATACAGCCCTGAGCCGGGACATGCCCGATGTGGTGCACGGGCTGTTCCCGCTCGAACTTGGCCCCCCCGTGGGCTGGCCGGTGCAATACCGCATAAGCGGGCGCGACCCCGAAAAAGTGCGCCAGTACGCGCATGAAGTAGCCCAGATTATGGCCAAAGGGGGCAACCTGCACCTGATCAACTTTGACTGGGGCGACCCTGCCAGAAAACTACGCATAGACGTGCGGCAAGAAGAGGCCCACCGCCTTGGCCTGTCCTCTGCCGCCATTGCGCTGGCCATCAACTCCACCATAACAGGCATGACCGCCACCCAACTGCGCGACAACATCTACCTTGTGGATGTGGTGCTGCGCGCCAACCCCGCCGAGCGCCGCTCCATAGAGGAACTGCGTAATCTGGACATCCGCCTGCCCAACAACCTCAGTGTCCCCCTCTCCTCTGTTGCAAGCATTGCCTATGTGGAGGACTACCCCCTGATCTGGCGGCGCAACCGCCTGCCCACCATGACCATTCAGGCCCAGCTTGCACCGGGCGTGCAGGCCAATACCGAGGTGGCCGCACTGGCGGGGGCCATGGCCACGTTTAACGCCCACCTGCCCCCCGGCTACACCGTAACGGTTGGCGGCACGGTGGAGGAAAGTACCAAGTCGCAAAAGTCGGTCATTGCGGTCATGCCCGTTATGGCGCTGGTGATGATGGCAGTGCTTATGGTGCAGCTCCAGAGCTTCAAACGGCTTGCGCTGGTGCTCAGTGTTGCCCCTTTCGGGCTGATTGGCGTGGTGGCCGCCCTGCTGATAACGCGTAACCCCATTGGCTTTATCGCCCTGCTGGGGCTTGTGGCCCTTGTGGGCATGATCATTCGTAACTCGGTTATTCTGGTGCACCAGATCACCATTGAACAACAGGATGGCAAAGACGAATGGGACGCGGTTGTGGCGGCAACCATGATCCGCTTCCGCCCCATTATGCTCACTGCCGTTGCGGCCATTCTGGGCATGTTGCCCATTGCCTCCAGCGTGTTCTGGGGGCCAATGGCCGATGTGATCATGGGGGGGCTGGCCGTGGCCACCGCCCTGACACTGATCTTCCTGCCCTCTCTGTATGTTCTGTGGTTCCATGTGCGCGAACCCGCACCCCCAAAAGTGGAGGGCCATGCACAATGAAAAAACCCCTCACCCCCGCCTCCGCACTGCTGGGCTGTCTGCTGCTGTCGCCTTTAACGCTGGGTGGGTGCGCGTGGCTGGCACCGGGCTACAAACGCCCCACCATGCCCCTGCCCACAACATGGCCCGCCACCACAGCCACCACCACAGCCCAGGACAACAGCGCATGGTGGCAAAGCTACAAAGACCCCGCACTGGACCAGCTTGTAACGCAGGCCCTTACGGGGAGTGATGATATAGCCTTGGCCAAAAACCGGCTGGGGCAGGCACAGGCCCAGTACAACTACGCATTTGCCAACCAGTTGCCCGTGCTCTCGGTTACCGGCACAGACGCCTACGGCAAGTTCGCCAACGGGCAGGCCAGCGCAATGGGGCAGTCTTTTCGTGTTCCCGGCAAAACCAGCAACTTTGGCTTTGTGGGCGGCATGCTCAATTACGAGCTGGACCTGTGGGGCAAAAACGCAAGCCTGAGCAACGCGGCCAAGGCAGGCGTGCATGCCGCCCTGTACGCACAGGCGGCTGCCCGGCTGAGCGTTGCCGCAGGGGTAGCGCAACTGTACTTCAGCCTTCAGGCACTACAGGACAACGTGGCCGTGCTGGAGCAGAGCGTGCAAACACAAGATGCACTCCTTGCCCTTGTGCAGCGCCAGTACGCCGTGGGCGCGGTGGACGCGCTAACCTTGCAACAGGTGACCGAACAGCGAGGCACCGCACACGCCACCCTGCCCGACATGCTTGACCAGCGCGACCGCGCGCAAAGTGCGCTGGCCGTGCTGATCGGCCAGTCCGCGCGCGATATTGTGCAGACCACCACCCCCCGTGGCCCCGACATACAGGGGTTGAGCATACCCACCCCAACACCTGCGGCCCTGCCATCCTCCCTGCTGGAACGCCGCCCCGACATTGCCATGCATGAACAGATGCTGATTGCGAGCAACTACAACATTGGCTACGCGCGGGCGGCCTATTTTCCCTCCATTTCGCTCGCATCCCTTGCAGGGGTGAACAATATTGACATCGACAACCTGTACCGCGCCTCCAGCCGGGCATGGACACTGGGTGCTGCCATGGCCGCCCCCGTGCTGGACTTTGGCCGTACACAAAGTGGTGTCCAACTGGCCAAAACCGGGCGGGACGAACAGGTGGTGCTGTACCAGCAATCCATCCGCACCGCATTCAAGGAGGTGCGGGACGCACTTTTGGCACAAAACACCGCCCAAACGCGCGAGCAGGGCATGCTGGGCCGCAGGGAGGCCGCCCAGCAGCACCTGAGCCTGACAACACTACGCATGCATCAGGGCTACGCCTCCGAGGTTGATGTGCTGGCCGCACGCTCCTCTCTCCAGCAGGCCCAGATTTTGTGCATTAATGCCCGCCTGCAACGGCTGAATGCCTCGGTGGACCTGTACAAAGCAACGGGTGGCGGCTTCCATACGGCTCCCCTGCCGGGCACGCATCCACCCCGGCACAACACGGCGGCCCCATGACCGCCCCAGCCTAGGCACGCAAACACAGCCCCCAAGGCCCGGATTAGGTACGCGAACACGGCGCGCCCCCACCGGGGCCAAGGAATGGGCGCAAATACCACGTACGCAATAAGTGTAATACACGAACACTAAATAGCGCACACATTTGCGTATTTATATTGACACCCCAAATCCATGCGCTAAATTGGGCACACGGTCCTGCCAGCAGGGCCACCAGCACGCCGCATGACCGGGGTTTTTCGCACATGCTCCACCAACACATAGACCTGACCGCCCGATGTTGGGGCATGGCTGGCACACTGGGCTGATACGGGTTTACCCCCGTCTGGCACACAGGGTGCGCCCACTGCCCATGCCACGCTTTGCTAACACCCACATACAGGGTGCGCCAGCATGCAGGCCCATGGGTTTGAATACCTTGCAACAGGTATTCCCTTAAAAAGACGCCTGTTTTGGGGAGAGTGGCATCATGGCCGATACGGCGCTATGCCCGCACCGCACCCGAACACCCCCGCCAGATGTGCTGTTGGCCCCGCAGATATGGGCACAGCTGCAACAGCAGATGCGTGCCGCCTCCCCCCCTGTCTGGCAGGCACTTTACACAACGCCCCCCACAGCACTTCTCGCACGGCTGGTGGCGGACAAGCTGTGTGACCAGAGCATGTCTTTTAAGGCCCTGTATGCAGTTTTTCTGTCTGTTCTACAGGCCACGCCCTCCGTCATGGTTTGCGCAGCGCAAGACCTGCACGCCTATTGCACACAAGAGCCTGACAGCGCGGATTACATAACGCCATTTATGTACAGCAAGGGGTTTTTGGCCGTACAGGCCCACCGGCTGGCCCATATTTTGTGGGGGAACGGGCAGCATATCTGCGCGTTACACCTGCAAAGCCGCATATCCGAAGTGACAGGCATTGATATCCACCCCGCCGCAACCCTTGGCCACAAGGTGGTGCTTGGTCCGGGCGGAGGCATTGTTATTGGCGAAACAGCGTTGGTGGAAAACGATGTTGCCATCATGTCCGACGTAACACTTGGGGGTACAGGCAAGCAGACAGGCAAACGCCACCCCACAATAGGGCGGGGCACCCTTATAGGGCCGGGGACACAAATTCTAGGCCCCATAGAAATTGGAGAAGGTGCAAAAATTGGCGCGGGCGCTGTGGTGGTCAAACCCGTCCGTGCGTTTAGCGCGGTGGCGGGCAACCCTGCACGCTACATAAACAGCCATGACACATGGCCGGTTTTAACAATGGACCTTTCGTTCCCATCCATTGATTATCTTATATAACATATTTGTTTAGTGATACAAAACAATTAACAAAATTCTGTAGTTTAATGTTGACCTGCCCTTTGTGGGTGCTACGCTGAACAGGCAAACCGAATCAGACTTGCTGATTCGTTATAAAAAAGGAGCATAGCCATGTATCCTCATAAACTTTTTACAAATCGATGTTGATTGAGCCCCACGGCTCGGAAACCCATTTCCAGCACAGATATCTTTAAAAACATTCAATATAAGAAAGAGTATTTACCGTGACTGAAAAACAGTCTGTTCATGTGGCTGGTGCCTCCGCACTGGACCGCAACCTGTCTGCCCGCCAGCTTTCCACAGCCCATGTAACCCGCGTCCAGAATCTGGAACGCAGCCCGCGCTGGCTGCATCTTTTGCTGCCATGGGTCAATGTTGGCGGCGGCGTGTTCCGCGTTAACCGGCGGCGTCTTGTCTCCTCCCGCTTTGGGGGTGTTGTGTTTACAGGGGAGGGCGCCACAGCACAGCCCGTACCCGAAAGCCTGCGCGCACTGCCTGAATTTTCGCAAGCAACAGACGCCCAGCTACAGGATCTGGCAGGCAGCCTTGAACGCCATACCCAGCCCGATGGCGCAAGCTTTACCCTGAGCGAAAACACTCTGGCCATTGTGGCCGCCGGGGCTGTGCAGCACCGAACAGAAAACGGGGCCACACGCGCTGTGCGCCACCTGTTTGCAGCACCGGGGCAGCATTTTGTGGTTCCCGCCGGGGCCGGTAGCCTGCTGGCCGTGGGTGCAACAACCCTGCTCACCCTGCCCGCCGAGCAAATTGCCAACACCGCGTGGCTGAAAGCAGCCCTTGCCCCAACCGACCCGGCCAGCAGGCCCGATGTCAACCAGTATGGAGAGGCCGCCATTCAGGTCCTGTCCAGCGTGGATGGGGAGCCAAAACTACCCACCACCTTTGTGGACTATCAGGACCACCCGCGCGAATACTATATTCACTCCATCCAGACCGTTCTGCGCACGCATACACGCATTACCGACCTGTACAGCAACGAGTTTGACCAGCTCCGCGAACAGGTGCGCGTGGTCATAGACGTCATCCGCGAGCGTGAGGAATGGGAGCTGCTCAACAACCCAGAATTCGGGCTGCTGAGCGAAACCGCAATTGCCCAGCGTGTGCCCACCCGTGGCGGCCCGCCAACCCCGGACGATCTGGACGAACTGCTGACAAAAGTGTGGAAAAAACCGGGGTTTTTCCTTGCCCACCCCAAAGCCATAGCCGCCTTCGGGCGGGAGGCCACGCGCCGGGGCGTGCCGCCGCCGACCATCAGCCTGTTTGGCTCACCCTTTATTACGTGGCGTGGCATCCCCCTTGTGCCCTCCGACAAAATTCCGGTCACACCCGATGGGCGCACCAGCATTCTGCTCCTGCGCGTGGGCGAGGAGGAACAGGGCGTTGTGGGCCTGCACAATACCGGGATCACGGGCGAGGTCGAACCCGGCCTTTCCGTGCGGTACAGTGGCACGGACCAGCATTCCGTAGCCTCGCACCTGATTACACGGTATTTCTCCGCCGCAGTTCTGGTGGAAGACGCTATTGCCCGGCTCGATAACGTGCAGATCGGGAGCTATTATGACTACACCTGACACATTGGCAGACCCGCAGGGTCTGGCCCACCAACGCGTGGTTGAGCAGGCGTTGCGCGATGTGCTGGGGCATGGGGTGGCATCTGCTGCCCCACGTGCTCCGCTGCCCGCACAAGGGGGAGCACCACACCCGTTTGCCTCGGGGGCGGATGCCTCCGTTTACGAACCTGTGTGGTCCCGGCACCCGGTTTCGCACCACGCAGAGCAGCCCGCTCCTCCCTCGTGGGAGGACCGCGCGACATCCCCCTTTTTTAGCGGCGCGTTTACTCTGCCCGCCTCGCCTACGCAGATTCCAACACCGGGCCAGCCCCCCAGCCTGCACACCCATGCTGCCGAGCCTGAACAGGCGGTGCCGTATTTTCTGCGCCACGTGGGGGCAGCCACACACGCCCAGCAAACCGTGGCCCACACCACACCACGGCCCAGTGTGGCGGGGTATGATGTGGCGCGCATTCAGGCCGATTTTCCCATTTTGCACCAGAAGGTTAACGGCCATAAGCTGATCTGGCTGGACAACGCCGCCACCACCCAGAAACCCCGCGCGGTTATTGATGCCACCTCCGCGTTTTATGAACGCGATAACTCCAACATCCACCGCGCAGCCCACACGCTGGCCGCGCGCGCCACCGATGCGTTTGAAGGGGCGCGCACAAAACTCCAGCGCTTTATTGGCGCGCGCGAGGCGGCCGAAATTGTGTTCGTGCGGGGCACCACCGAGGCCATAAACCTTGTGGCCCAAAGCTATGGCCGGGCCAACATAGGTGCTGGTGACGAAATTCTGATCACCACCATAGAACACCATGCCAATATTGTGCCGTGGCAACTGCTTGCCCGCCAGACGGGGGCGGTACTCAAGGTCGCTCCGGTCAATGACCGGGGGGAACTGCTGCTGGACAATTTTGCAGCCCTGCTTTCTGGCCGGACAAAGCTGGTGTCGGTCACGCATGTCGCCAATGCGCTGGGCACCATTAACCCGGTTGAGCAGATTATTGCCCTCTCCCACGCAGCCGGTGTGCCCGTGCTGGTGGATGCAGCCCAGTCCTCCCCCCATCTGCCCCTGAACGTGGCCACGCTGGATGCGGATTTTCTGGTGCTTTCGGGCCACAAAATCTATGGGCCAACCGGCATTGGCATTTTGTATGGCAAGCGCCACCTGCTTGAAGCCATGCCCCCATGGCAAGGTGGTGGGCATATGATCCGCGACGTAACCTTTGCCCATACCCAGTTCCAGGGCCTGCCCGAAAAGTTTGAGGCTGGCACGCCCGATATTGCCGGGGCCGTGGGGCTGGGTGCGGCGGTGGACTACCTACAGGCCATTGGCCTACCCGCCATTGCCGCACACGAACATGCCCTATTGGACTACGCAACCGAGCAGTTTGCCCACCTGCGCGGTGTCCGCATTATTGGCACGGCACAGGCCAAGGCCAGCGTGCTCTCCTTTATTGTGGATGGGCATAGCGTGACCGATGTTGCCAAACATCTGGACCGGCACGGCATTGCCGCGCGCTCTGGCCACCATTGCGCCCAGCCAGCCCTGCGCCGGTTTGGCGTGGAGGCCACGGTGCGGGCATCCTTTGGCCTGTACAACAGTTTTGAGGATGTGGACGCGCTGGTAGCAGCCCTCGCCCAGTTGGTGCGCTAGGGCATGAGTGCTGCATGGCAGGCGGCACTGGGCGGCGGCGTGCTTGTGGGCATGGCCGCCGTTCTGCTTATGGCGCTTGAAGGGCATATTCTGGGTGTTAGCGGTATTCTGGGCAACGCCCTGCGCCACCCGGCCCAACGCTGGCGGTGGGGGGTGCTGGCGGGGCTTGTGGCAACCGGCGTGCTGGCCCGTGCGCTGGGGGCTGGCGTGCCCGTTCTGTTTGCCCATCTGGGCTGGGTCCGGCTTGTGGTCTCTGGCCTGCTTATTGGCGCGGGCACAGCACTGGCCAATGGCTGCACCAGCGGGCATGGCGTGTGCGGGCTGGGCAACAGGTCTGGCCGGTCGGTGGTGGCGGTCGCCATATTTATGGGGGTGGCTGTAGCCACGGTCCTTGTTACGCGCTGGGGAGGCTGGGGGGTATGAGTGTTGCTATCGCGTTTTTATGCGGCCTGCTGTTTGGCGGCGGGCTGTGGCTATCGGGCATGGCGGACCCTGCCAATGTTCTGGGTTTTCTGGATGTGGCGGGGCACTGGAACCCCATTCTGGCCGGGGTTATGGGGGGGGCTGTTGCCATAACCCTGCCCGGTTTTTGGCTGTTACGCCGCAAAGGGCGGGATGCAGCCGGGCAGCCACTGCACTGGCCGCGCCGCTGGCCACCTGATGGGCGGCTGGTGGCTGGTTCCGTTCTGTTTGGCGTAGGCTGGGGGCTAAGTGGTGTGTGCCCCGGCCCCGCACTGGTGCTGCTGGGGCTGGACGGCGCAAAAGCAGCAACTCTTGTGGCATGCATAGCCCTTGGCTGGCTGGGCACACGCTGGGTAAGCGCACGCAGGATACGCGCGCTGGGGCCGCAAACACCACACTAACGACAAAGCCTCCGCAACACCGCAGGGCACCCCGCCACACAATCCACCGCGGACACTAACACCGGAATGGGCACAGGCACTGCATAGCCACAAAACCCGGCCGGGCAAGCCTTAGTTACACACAAACGGGCTACTGTGGGCCTGCTCAAGCAACCAGTGCCGAAACGCGCTGACCCGGTTTTTTTTATCGGGGTTGATGGATAAAAAATACCCCCGCTCGCTACGGATCGGCTCTGGCCATGCCAGCACGATCTGCCCGCTTTGCAGGTAGTCATCTATCAAAGGCCGCCACCCCAGACCAATACCTTGGCCTTGCAAAATAGCCTGAAGAAGTAAGGGGTAGTTCCCAAACAGCATGGAATTTTTGGTCTTGGCCGCAGGTCGGGCCGACTGCCCGGCCAGACGGAACCAGTCCTCCCATGTAAACCAGTGCTGTGCGGGGCTGTCCAGGTCCAGCAGGCGGCCACGCGCCAGATCCGTGGTGCTGGCAAGCGTGCCCATTTGTGCGAGGTAGCCGGGGCTGCATATGGGGTAGGCTTCCTCCGCAAACAGGCACAGGCTTTCTCCCTCTGCCGCATCGGGTTTTTTGCCAAACAGAATGGCAAGGTCGGCCTGATTGGACACAGCCCCCATCTGGCGGGCTTGGGTGGTGAGCAGGCACAGGTCCAACTCGGGGTGGCGGTTTTCAAAATCGGACAGGCGGGGCAGCAGCCAGTTGGCGGCAAACCCGTAATCGGTCAGCACGGTCAGGCTTTTCTGGGCGTTGCTGGCGTTTATGGTCTGCATGGCCGCATGGAGCGTGTGCAGCACCTCCGCTGCCGCCGTGTGCAGGATCTGCCCGGCATCACTTGGGGCAACACCGCGGTGCAACCTGCGGAACAGGCTTAGGCCAAGACTGCTCTCCAACTGTGCAACCTGCTGGCTTATGGCGGGTTGCGTCATGCCCAGCTCTGTTGCCGCGGCACTAAAGCTGCCGCGCCTGCCTATGGTTTCCAGAAGACGCACGGAGCGGAGCAGGGTCTCAATCTGGTTGGGTGTCATAACGCCAGCTTATACCACGAATAAGTATGAACATACATCACAATTAACATATTTTATGTGCTTATATAAAAACTAACTCTTATCATAGTGTTGTTTTAAGGGCGGAGATAATTCACGTTATGAGCGAACAGACCCCAGCACCTCTGAACTTTCTTGTGGTGGTGGCCGACCAGCTCACGGCCTGCGTGCTGCCCGCACTGCTGGGCGGGCGCGACCCGTCCGTGGTCAAGGTGCCCACACTGACAAAACTTGCAAAGCGCGGCACTGTTTTTGCCAATGCCTATACGGCAAGCCCCCTTTGCGGCCCATCACGCGGTACATTCATGACCGGGCTGCGGCCCTCGCGCAGTGGTGTGTACGACAACGGCTGCGCGTGGCCCTCGGATATACCCACCTTTGGCCACCGCCTGCGCCTTGGTGGCTACCAGACCATTCTGGCAGGCAAAATGCACTTTGTCGGCCCCGACCAGCTCCACGGGTTTGAAGAGCGCCTGACAACAGACATCTACCCCGCAGACTTTACATGGGTGCCCGACTGGCGCGACCACACCACCCGCCCCGACTGGTACCACTCCATGGATTCCGTGCTCAACGCAGGGCCGGTGCTGCGCAGCAACCAGCTTGATTTTGACGAGGAAGTGGCCTTTGCCACCCGCCGCAAACTGTATGATCTGGCCCGCACCAACACACGCCAGAACCCCTTTTGCCTTGTGGCCTCCTTTACCCACCCGCACGACCCGTTCAACATTAC
>JBDNSL010000064.1:0-14111 GCA_047719095.1 Acetobacter sp. | reverse complement strand
AGGGCGATTCATTGGTGTTCAGCTTGATCAGATTGGCAATTTTGGGCTGCTCACCCGGCACATAGGGCGTGAGGGTGTGCACAAGAGGGCTCCAGAAGCGGCTCATTCTGATCATTCCATAGACATAAGTTAAACGGCCTGCGCTGGCAGGCCGTTGCTCAAAAGGCTCAGTCAAACAGGCGGGCACCACCTTGGGCGGTGCCCTTGTGGCAAGGTCAGGCGGAAACGCCTACCGCTTTTTTCAAATCCAGCAAAAGCGCGTTATTGCCCTGCCTTTGCGCCAGGTCCAGGGCATTCAGCCCTTCTCCATCACGGAGCAGCACATTGGCCCCGGCCTCAAGCAGCGCACGCGCCACATCATCCCGCCCGAACATTACGGCAAACATAAGCGGGGTGCGGCCTACGGCATTGGCCGTATCCACATCCGCCCCGGCCTCCAGCAGCATGCGCGCCAGAGCCACATCCCCCTTAAAAGCGACTCCGGAGAGTGCTGTGGACCCTTTTTCGTCCTGCAGGTTGGCATCTGCACCACGGTCCAGCAGCACACGCACCGCATCCCTGTGCCCATTGTAGGCAGACAGAATAAGCGGGGTGTAGCCTTTTTCCATCCGCTGGTTCGGGTTCATCCCGGCTTCAAGAAAACGGGCCAGCAGATCTGCGTCCCCTTCTCTTGCGGCGTTAATGAACAGGGCTTCCACCTGCTCACGCGTAAAAGCCTGTCCGCCTTCTCCGGGTGCCGGGTTGGCGGGGGCCTGCTCGGACTGTGCCCGGGTAGACTCTTCTGTCATGGCTGACCTCCGGAAAAAACGGTTTTGTCCCACAAAGGCAGATGCCTGCTTTTGCCTGAACAGTGTTGGTGGGTAGCTGCCCAATCTGCCACACCAGCCACGCACCGCAAACCAACTTGTTGGTATTTGGCGGACAGGTGAACATGGCAGAAAAACAACTCCTTTGATATAATGGGTCTAACTGGATAACTCCGCAAGGGTTCCGCTCCGGGCAAGCTCCTCTCTTGCCGAAAAACGCAGAACCGTGGAATTGTGCAAAAAACGTTTTTTGCGGGGCCTCATGCGCAGGCCCCGCCCTAATCATTTGCGGGCTTTGGCACTAAAGCCCAGTTGGAGGACAGGCCCGCTATGCGCGTTTCTTTTTCTACCCCCCTTCGTGCGCCAGCCGGAGCAGAAGCCGGTAGAGCCAACAACCCGGACACGCTGTGCATCAACACCATTCGCACATTGGTGATGGACGCCGTGCAGACCGCCAATTCCGGGCATCCGGGTGCTGCCATGTCCATGGCGCCCATCGCCTACACCTTGTGGCAGAACTCCCTCAACTACGATCCCACGGCCCCGCTGTGGCCCAACCGTGACCGGTTTGTGCTGTCCATCGGGCATGCCTCCATGCTGCTGTACGCACTTATCCATGTTGCGGGCATCCAGCAGGTGAGTGGTGGCAAGGTTACGGACCAGCCCGCCCTGAGCGTGGATGACCTCAAGCAGTTCCGCCAGTTTGGCTCCAAAACCCCCGGCCACCCCGAATATGGCCACACCACAGGGGTGGAAACCACAACCGGCCCGCTTGGTGCAGGCTGCGGCAACTCGGTCGGTATGGCCATTGCTGAAAAATGGCTGGCCGCACGCTACAACAAACCCGGCTTTACGCTGTTTGACCACCATGTGTACACACTCTGCGGTGATGGCGACATGATGGAAGGTGTCTCCAGCGAGGCCGCATCCCTTGCCGCCCATCTGGAACTGGGCAACCTGACCTGGATTTACGATTCCAACCGCATTTCCATTGAAGGCTCGACCGAAGTCGCCTTTACGGAAAATGTGGCCGCACGCTTTGCCGCCTATGGCTGGCAGGTGCTTGAGCTGGCAGACGCAAACGACACATCCGCCTTTTTGGACCTGCTGGCCCGCTCCAAGGCCGAACCGCGCAAACCCACCCTGATTATCGCACACTCCGTTATTGCATGGGGTGCGCCCCACAAGGCCGGCAAAGCCTCCGCCCATGGTGAGCCACTGGGTGCGGAAGAAGTGCGTGAGACCAAAAAATTCCTCAACTGGCCAGAAGACAGCAGCTTTGCCGTGCCAGACGCAGTGCTCCCCCACATGCGCGCAGGCCTTGGCGCGCGTGGGGCCGCAGCCCGCACCGCGTGGGAGGCACTGTTTGCCAGCTACCGCACCACCCACCCGAATGAGGCAGCCGAACTGGACGCTATTTTCAGCGGTTCCCTGCCCGAAGGGTGGGATGCGGATATTCCCCTCTACCCCACCGACGCCAAAGGCACGGCCTCCCGCGCAAGCTCTGGCGAGGTGCTGAACGCCGTTGCAGGCCGCCTGCCATGGCTGCTGGGTGGCTCGGCCGATCTGGCCCCGTCCACCAAAACACTGCTCAAGGGGCAGGATAGTTTTCAGCCCGCGCAGTGGGGTGGCAGCTATGCTGGCCGCAACTTCCATTTTGGTGTGCGCGAACATGCCATGGGCGCCATTGTCAACGGTATGGCCCTGTACGGCCTGCGCCCCTATGGCGCGGGGTTCCTGATCTTTTCAGACTACATGAAGGCCCCCATCCGCCTGTCCGCCCTTATGGGGCTGCCTGTGACCTATATCTTCACCCATGATTCCATTGGCGTGGGCGAAGATGGCCCGACCCACCAGCCCATTGAACAACTGGTGCAGCTACGCGCAACCCCCGGCCTTGTTACCCTGCGCCCGGCAGATGCCAACGAAGTGGCCGAGGCATGGCGCTACCTGATTGCCAACCGCTCCGGGCCTGCCGCACTGGCCCTGAGCCGCCAGAACCTGCCCACACTGGACCGCACGCGCTATGCCCCGGCCTCCGGCCTGACAAAAGGGGCTTACGTGCTGGCCAGCAGCGAACAGACCCCAAAGGTCATTTTAATTGCAACCGGCAGCGAACTCTCTCTCGCGGTCGAAGCGTATGAAACCCTGAGTGCCCAAGGTGTGCCCGCCCGCGTGGTGTCCATGCCAAGCTGGGAACTGTTTGAAGCGCAGCCACAATCTTACCGCGAAAGCGTTCTACCCTCCAATGTTACGGGGCGCGTGGTGGTAGAAGCGGGCTCCCCCATTGGATGGGACCGTTACGCTGGCTCCACGGGCACCATTATCGCCATGAACGGCTTTGGCGCGTCTGGCCCGGCCAGCCAGTTGCTCAAGCACTTTGGCTTTACGGTGGACGCCGTTGTGGCCGCAGCCCGCAAACAGGTGGGCTAAACCAGACAGCCAGTCTGGCGTAACGGTTACAAGATGAGGCCCGGCATGCTCCGTGGAGGGGTGCCGGGCAGGATAAGGATATTGCACGTATGACCGCCTCTGTGCCCACAGGCAGCAACCCATTACAGGCCCTGGCCACGGTCCATCAGTCCCCCTGGCTGGACTTTATCCGCCGCTCGTTTGTGGAGGACGGGTCGCTGGCCCAGTTGGTGCAAAGTGGGGACATACGTGGCGTTACCTCCAACCCCGCCATTTTTCAAAAAGCCATGGGCGAAGGCACGGAATATGACCCGCAGATGCGCGATATTCTGGCGCATGAAACACTCTCCCCCGGTGCTTTGTATGAACGGCTTGCTGTTACCGACATTCAGGCCGCAGCCCGCGTGCTGGCCCCCGTGTACAAACAGAGCAAGGGCCGCGACGGGTTTGTAAGCCTTGAGGTCTCGCCCTATCTGGCGCGTGATGAGGCCGGTACGGCGCATGAGGCAAAGCGCCTGTGGGCAGATGTGAACGCCCCCAACCTGATGATTAAAATCCCCGCAACACCGCAGAGCATTCCGGCCATCCGCCAGAGCATTGCTGCGGGGATTAACGTCAACGTCACACTTATTTTCTCGCTCGCAGCTTACGCGGACGTGGTCGAGGCATGGCTGCTCGGGCTGGAAGACCTCAAGGCCCGTGGGGGAGACCTGTCCCGCGTGGCCTCGGTTGCCTCGTTCTTTGTCAGCCGGATTGATGGCAAAATCGACGCAGCCATAGACCGCCGGACCAAGGCGGGCGACAAAGATGCCCAGCCCCTACAGGCCCTGCGCGGCAAGGTGGCCATTGCCAATGCCAAAATGGCCTATGCCTACTGGCAGAGCATCATGCAGACCCCCCGGTGGAAAGCGCTGGAAGATGCGGGCGCACAAACCCAGCGCCTGCTTTGGGCCTCCACCGGCACCAAGGACAAAACCTACAGCGACGTGCTGTACGTGGACACGCTGATTGGCCCGCAAACAGTCAACACCCTGCCCCCCGCCACCATGGATGCCTTCCGTGACCACGGCACGGTCAGCGAGACCCTGACACAGGGCGTGGCCGAAGCGCGTGCGGTTATGGAAAACACCGAACGCCTTGGGCTGGACCTGACCGGTGTCACCACCACCCTGCTCAACGAAGGCGTGAGTGCGTTTGAAGATGCGTTTGACGCTCTTTTAGGCTCGGTCGCGGCCAAGCAGGTGGCCCTTATGGGCAACAAGCTGACCACCCTTAAAACCAGCCTGCCAGCCGAATTGCAGAGCGCACTGGACGCAGGGTTGGAAGAATGGCGCAAAAGTGGTGCCGTCCGCCGCCTGTGGCGCAAGGATGCCTCCGTATGGACAGGCCAGTCCGAAGCGGACTGGGTGAACTGGCTGGATGTGGTGGACGAACGTCTGGCCCATGTGGCCGAACTGGAGGCTTTTCAGGCCGAGGTGCGGGCACGGGGCTTCCATCAGGTACTGCTTATGGGGATGGGTGGCTCCAGCATGGGGCCGGAAGTGCTGGCCATGACCTTTGGCAAGCACGAAGGTTTTGGCCACCTTTACGTGCTGGACAGCACGGACCCGCAGCAGGTTGCCGCCTTTGAGCGCAAGATAGACCCGGCGCATACGCTGTTCATTGTGGCTTCCAAATCTGGCAGCACGCTTGAGCCCAATATTATGCTCGCCTATTTTCAGGATCTGGCCAAACGTGCGCTGAAGGAAAAAGCAGGCGCGCATTTTGTGGCCATTACGGACCCCGGCTCCAAGCTGGAAGCTCTGGCCAAGGCAGAAGGGTTCTGGAAAGTTTTTGCAGGTGACCCCAAAATTGGGGGCCGCTACTCCATTCTCTCCAACTTCGGGCTGGTGCCTGCCGCGGCTGCTGGCGTGCCCGTGCGCCTGTTTTTGGAAGACGCCCTGCGGAGTGTACGCCTGTGCGATGCCAGCGTGCCGCCTGCACTCAACCCCGGCGTACTCCTTGGCGCCCTTATGGGAGTTGCCGCCCAAAAACTGGGGCGCGACAAACTCAGCATTATCGCCACGCCGCAAATTGCCGATTTTGGCGCATGGCTGGAGCAGCTTGTAGCAGAATCCACCGGCAAGCACGGCAAGGGCATTATCCCTGTTGATAACGAAACACTGGGTGGCCCCAGCCGCTACGGCCAGGACCGCCTGTTTGTTTACCTGCGCCTTGAGCCCGAACACCGCCATGAGCAGGACGAGGCCATAGCAACCCTGATTGAAGCGGGGCAGCCGGTCATAACCATTAACCTGCATACCAAGCGCCAGATTGCGCAGGAGTTCTTCCGCTGGGAAATGGCAACCGCAGTTGCTGGCACTTTTCTGGGCATTGACCCGTTTGACCAGCCCGATGTGGAATCCACCAAAGTGGAAACCCGTAAGCTGACACAAGCCTACGAAAAAACAGGGGCCCTGCCCGCACAAACCCCATTTGCGGAATTTGGGCCACTCGCCTTTTTCACAGATGCAACCAATGCTGCCGCCGTAAAGGCCGATAGCGCGTCCGCCATTCTCAAAGCACATTTTGACCGCGTCCAGCCGGGGGATTACGTGGCCCTTCTGGCCTTTATCGAGCGCAACCGCGCAACGGAGGAATGGCTCCAGCACATTCGCCTGCACATCCGTGACGCCAAAACCATTGCCACGTCTACGGGCTTTGGGCCGCGCTTCCTCCACTCCACCGGACAGGCCTACAAGGGTGGCCCCAACACGGGGGTCTTCCTCCAGATCACAGCGGACAATGCGCGTGACCTGCCCGTGCCCGGCACCAGCTACACATTTGGCGTGGTGGAAGCCGCACAGGCCCGTGGCGATTTTGATGTGCTGAGCGAGCGCAAACGCCGCGCCCTGCGCGTGCATATCCGTGGCAATCTGAAGGAAGGGCTTGCAGCACTGGCCACAGCCCTGCATGACGCCCTGTAATTAAAGACTGAAGGCAGAGAGAAATCATGCAGATTGGCATTGTTGGGCTGGGCAGGATGGGGGGCAACATTGCCGTCCGCCTGACACGCTTTGGGCACGATGTGGTTGTGTACGACCAGGACGCGGCCGCCGTGGAAAAAACAGTGGAACGGGCCCACACCGGGCGCGCCACAGGGGCTACCAGCCTTGCCGATGTTGTGGCGCGGCTACACGGCCCCAAAAAAATTGTGTGGTCCATGCTCCCCGCAGGCGACATTACGGAACAGACCGTTATGTCCCTTGCAGGGCTTATGGGCCATGGCGACATTGTGATTGATGGTGGCAACACCTACTACAAGGACGATATCCGCCGGGCCAAAGTGCTAGCCGAAAAAGGGATAGACTACCTTGATATCGGCACATCCGGCGGCGTGTGGGGGCTGGAGCGGGGCTACTGCATGATGTACGGCGGGGCCAAGGCTGCCGCCGATCATATTGACCCCATTCTGGCGGCTCTTGCTCCGGGTATGGGCGATATCCCCCGCACCTCCGAGCGTGACCGAGACGGGCTGGACCCACGGGCGGAGCAGGGCTACCTGTATTGCGGCCCTGCCGGGTCGGGGCATTTTGTCAAAATGGTCCATAACGGTATTGAATACGGCATGATGCAGGCCTTTGCCGAAGGCTTTGACGTTATGTACCGCAAGGACTCCCCCCTACTGGCCGAGGACGAACGCTTTTCGCTTAACATGGCAGACATTGCCGAGGTCTGGCGCCGTGGCAGTGTGGTGTCCTCCTGGTTGCTGGACCTGACGGCTCAGGCCCTTGCCAATAATGGCGAACTTTCCAAATTTAGTGGGGAAGTCAGCGATTCGGGCGAAGGACGCTGGACCATTGAGGCCGCTATTGAAGAGGCCGTGCCTGTGCCGGTCATGACAGCAGCCCTGTTTACGCGCTTTCGCTCCCGCAGCGGCAACACCTTTGCCGAAAAAGTGCTGTCCGCCATGCGCTTTGGCTTTGGTGGCCACGTGGAAAGCAAAGGCTGAACGCTTTATATTCTCCCCTGCCCACCATAAAGGCAGGGGCACACAGGGGGGCGCGCAATGGCAGGCTTCGGGCAAAAAAAGCATGGCCTTGAACACCCCCCAGCCCGCCCTATCCGCCTTGTTGTTTCGGACATGGATGGCACCCTGCTAACCCCGGACAAGCAGATTACGGGCCAGAGCCTGTCTGCCGCACAGGCATTGCGGGATGCGGGTATTCCTCTGTGTCTGGTCAGCAGTCGCCCGCCGGGCGGCATGGAAATGTATTTTGACCAGTTGGGGGTCAACACCCCCTACGGCGCATTGAACGGGGGGACAATTTTTAACCCCGACAGAACCATCCGCTCCACCCTGTCCCTACCCCCACAAACCGTGCTGGACGCGCTGGGTATGCTGGAAGCCAAGAATGTGGACCCATGGCTGTTCCGTGGGCATGAATGGCTGGTGCGTAACGCGCAGGCGCCCCTTGTTCGGAACGAGAGTGCGACCGTACAAACCCTTCCCACACAAGTGGCTGACCTGAACGCTTGTACCCAAAGCATTGGCAAGGTTGCAGGCTCCACTGCCGACCATACCGCACTGCATGTGCTGGAGGCGGATATCGGTCGCAGGCTTGCAGGCCGTGCCTGCGTGGCCCTGTCCAGCAAATGGTTTTTGGATATTACCCCCCTGAACGCCAACAAGTGCCATGCGGTGCGCCAACTGGCTGCCTATTACAACATTGGCGTGGATGAAGTGGCCTGTATTGGGGACATGAACAACGATGTGCCCATGCTCTCCATTGCAGGGCTTGGCATTGCCATGGGGCAGGCCACTGCCAATGTGCAGGCCTGCGCGCAGTTTGTTACCAGTCCCAACACGCAGGAGGGCTGGGCGCGCGCCATAACGGATTATGTGCTCCCCCGCACCCAAGGCGGCATGCTCTACAAGAACACCGCCGACAACACCTTTGAGGGCGACCATACCCCCGTTGCCCCTCCCCTTCCCCAATAACCATGAAAGAGCCAACCATGCCCGGACAGACAACCGCCACGGGAGCCATGCGCGTTTTTCCCACGCGGGAAAGCCTGATAACCGGCCTGACAGACTGGCTGCTTGAACTCAGCCTTGCCAAAGCCGCCCACACACCCTTCCGGCTGGCACTCAGTGGGGGTTCCACCCCGCAGCACCTGTACGCCCTTATGGCCAGCGCCCCTTATGTGGCGCGCTTTCCGTGGCAGAACATGCAGTTTTTTATCGGGGATGACCGTTTTGTCCCCCATGATCATGCGGATAGCAATTTTGGCATGATGCAGCGCCTGCTGTTTTCCAAAGCGCCTATTCCGGCCTCCAACATCTTTCCCATGCCCGACCGTGGCCCGGCGGAAGAGGCGGCCTGCACGTATGAGCGCACTCTCAAAAACCTTTATGGGGCTGAGGACTTTGCACCGGACAAACCTTTTTTTGATGTCCAGCTTCTCGGCATTGGCACAGACGGGCACACCGCATCACTCTTTCCCGGCCAGCCGGTGCTGGACAACCACACATCATGGGTTGCCACCTGCGTACCCCCTGCCGCCCCCCATACCCGCCTGACCCTGACATACCCTGCCATCCACGCCAGCCAGCATGTTGTTTTTCTGGTGGAAGGTGCGGCCAAACAGGATATTCTGGCCCGCATACGTGCGCGCGACCCGGCCTGCCCCGCCAGCGCAGTGACCGCCCAAGGCGACCTGACATGGTTTACAGACCGGGCAGCAGCCCCATCCGCCCAATAAGAAGCAAGGACAGACAGATGACCGCAACCCCGCCCGACCCCGCCGCAGCCTTTAAACAGCAATCTGCCATTCAGGCTGCATCCCTTGTGCAGACAGGCATGGCCGTGGGCCTTGGCACCGGCTCCACCGCCAAGTTTGTTGTGGCTGAACTGGGCCGCCGCATCCGCGAGGAAGGGTTGCGCATTACGGCTATTCCCACCTCCGTCGTAACCGAAAAACAGGCGCGCGAGGAGGGCATTCCCCTGACCACCTTTGGCCAGCAGCCTGAGCTGGACATTGCCATAGACGGCGCGGATGAAATTGAACCCAAAACCCTGAACCTGATCAAGGGGCTGGGGGGGGCACTGCTCTGGGAAAAAATCGTTGCCGCCGCAGCCACACAGTTTGTTGTGGTGGCCGATGCCAGCAAATACGTGGACCATCTGGGCATGCGCTGCCCACTCCCTGTGGAAGTTATTCCCTTCGGGTGGGAAAATGCCGCGCGCAAGCTGGGGCACCTGGGCGCACAGGTTACGCCACGCCGCATGCGCGATGGGTCCTTTTTCCTCACGGATGAAAAAAACCTGATTCTGGACTGTGTATTCCCCGCCATTATGGAGCCGGAAAAACTGAGCCTCGCCCTGTACGCCATTGTGGGCGTGGTGGAACATGGCCTGTTCCTGCACATGGCAACCCAGACCATTACAGCAGGTCCTGAAGGCATTCGTGTACTGACACCACAGGAGGGCTAACCATGTCCAACAGCTCAGCTTTTCCTCCGGGGCACCCCCTGCACCCACAGCCTGCCGCACATGGCATTGCCCGGCAGCTTGTGGTGGTTATGGGCGTGTGCGGCTCTGGCAAGACAACCATTGCCGAGGGTTTGCATAACGAGCTGGGCTGGCCGTGGCTGGATGCGGACACCGTGCATGATGCAGCTAATATTGCCAAAATGCGCGACGGCATCCCCCTGACCGACCACGACCGCACAGCTTGGCTGGAGCGGTGCCACGCATGGCTTCAAACCTGTGCGGACCGCAAGACAGGGGGCATTCTGGCCTGCTCCGCCCTCAAACGCGCCTACCGTAACCGGCTTTGCGCGCAGGGGCTGGCTGTGCAGTTCGTGTATTTACATGCGGATGAACCCACATTGCATGCACGGCTGCACGCGCGCACGGGGCATTTTATGCCGCCGGGCCAGTTGCCCAACCAGTTGGAAACACTTGAACCGCCCCACCCCGATGAAGGGGCGTGGTCATTGCTGAGCCTGCACCAGCCTGCGGAACTTATTGCCCAGATCATGGGCCTGCTCAAAGCCAAAAAAAGCTGAAAGGCTGCACGCCATGGGGCACAACTACGCCAAGCCACTCACATCGGGCCAGAAAATGGAACGCCTGCTGGGGCGTATTCCCCCGTCATGGCCTGTCGTTGTGGAGCGCCAGGCCGGAGAGGCCCTGTGGCGTGCCCTAACCCACGCTCCCGGCCAGAACGGCGCATGGAGTGACCCGCAACCAGACCCGGCTGATGCGCTGGAAGAAAGCTGGCGCCGTAACCGTACGGTCGTGATCTGACTGTAAGTTTACTCCGGCATACCTTTACCTGACAGATGGCTCGGGCGTACCTGCAACACCGCAGGCTTTGCCGCACGCCTGCTGGTGGTGGGCCTGTTATAAGGCTGCCCGGTTAGCGGGTTCATGCGCGGCTTGCGCGCGGGGCGGGGTGTCTGGTCGGGCACAACATGGGCGTTTATGCCCTCTGCCTGTCGTGCGCGGGCAAAACGCCGGGCGTGCGATAACTGGGCTGCGTAGTACAGCACTTTGCCCCCCACCATAACACTATGCTTTCGCACCCTTTGCCTCCCTGCCTGTTATGGCACCACCCCTGTGCCATGCGCGCCTCTTGCGCCAATGCGCCTTGCAAGCCCTCTGTCCATATTTTACTGTGTATGAAATTAGGATAAACGCATGACCCTCCATCGCCCCTACTCTTCCGGCCTGCGGCACTTTGTGATGGGTGTGGCGGCAAGCCTTGTTCTGTGCGCGCCCCTGCACGCTCAGGCCCGTCTTGTAACGGATATGAGTGGTGCGACTGTCGAGATCAAGGACGACGCCCCCCCCATTGCGGACCTATGGTATGCCCACAACGAAATAAGCGTGATGCTGGGTGCCGCACCGCGCATACGCATAACGGCCGAAAATGCGGCCGAAAACCCATGGCTTTTTAAAATTTCACCAGTTCTTTACATGGCGCACATGGGTGTGAAGCCCAACACAGCAAGTGCTGAATACCTGCTGGCCAACAAGATTGGCCTGGTGTTTGTGCCCTCTGCCGCCAAGGCGCAGGAACTCAGGCGTGCTGGGGTTACAGCCCTTGCCGCCGAATATATGACCATGCCGGACATGCTGGCCTCGCTGGACATGAGTGCGGAGGCCATTGGCACGCTGGAGGCCCACAACACCGCAAAACGCTACCGGCAGGAAATGGAGCGAGTACTGGAACTGCTCAAGTTCCGTACAGCCCAGATCCATGACACGGAGCGCCCTAGAGTGCTCCATATCTCCCGCCTGTCCCCCCTTCAGGTGGATGGGGGAAAAACCCTGATCGATGCATGGATTCAGGCCGCTGGCGGCGCCAACGCAGCCACGGTTACAGGCAACCACAGACCCGTCAGCTTTGAGCAGATTGCGGCATGGAACCCTGAAGTGATTATTGTGGACTCCGGCGCAGGCGACCTGCCGGAATCTTCCCCCCTACGCACGCTCGATGCGTTCAAGCAGAAAAAATGGTGGATCAACCCACGGGGCGTTTTTGCATGGGACCGTTATGGGTGCGAAGAACTGCTGCAACTCCAGTGGGCGGCCAAAATACTCCACCCCACCTTATTCGCAGATCTGGATATCCCAACGGCTGTGCGTAATTTTTACAATATTTTCTTCCATTACCACCTGAGCGAGGATGACATCTCGCGCATTCTGGCAGCCCAGCCGCCCGCCCCCTGACCCCACGCAAAAGCTGGCCCCACCGTAGGCGGTATGACATTCATACAACTTATTGGACGGCCTGCTTCCATGCTGTTATGCCATGAAGCATGACAGCGCTGCTGGAACACCTGCGTACCCATAAGACACCAGCCCGGTGGCTTGCGGCCCTGCGGGCTCTGGTACGCACGGATTCGCTCTGGCTGATCGTGCTGGCCGCCATAACCGGCATACTGGCAGGCCTTGCCGTAAGCCTGATAACCTTTACCACCCTGCTGGCCCACAACATGCTCGCCCCCGGCTACAAACGCCTGTCCGGGCTGGAGCATGTGGCCCCGTGGCGCGCCTTGCTGGTGCCTGCCACCGGTGGGCTGTTGCTGGGCCTATGGCATTACTTTTTACAACGCCACAACCGGCACCGCCCCGTGGACCCGATCGAGGCCAATGCTCTGCATGGTGGGCGCATGTCCATGCGTGACAGTCTGGTGGTTACGGGGCAGACCATCCTGTCCAATGGCTGTGGCATCTCCCTTGGGCTGGAGGCCGGGTTCAGCCAGATAGGCTCGGCCTTTGGCTCGCGCATTGGCCGTAACCTGCGCATGCACCGCGCCGACGTGCGCCTGCTTGTGGGCTGTGGTGCCGCAGGGGCTATTGGCGCAGCCTTTGATGCCCCTCTGGCCGGGGCATTTTATGCGTTTGAGTTGATTATCGGCTCCTATGCCTTTCCCCTGCTCGCTCCCGTTGCCTGTGCGTCCCTCTGTGCGTTGGCGGTTGTGCATCTGACGGGTGAAACCCTGCCCGCCATTACCATGACCATCCCCCAGAGTGTGCCCATACTGGCCTACCCCCTGCTGGCGGTACTGGGGGTGCTTTGCGCGCTGGTCGGGGTCGCACTGATGAAGAGTGCGGCCTACGCGGAACAGATTTTTGCCGTGTGTGTAAAACCGCTGTGGCTGCGCCCCATGGTGGGAGGGCTGGTGGTTGGGGGGCTTGCCATTGTGTCCCCCACTGTTTTGTCCTCGGGGCATATTGCCATGCGGGCGGGGCTGGTCAGCCCGCCCCTGCTATGGGCTGCACTGGGACTTTTGCTGCTCAAGGCTGCGGCCTCTACCGTGTCCCTCGGGTCGGGGTTTCGGGGGGGGCTGTTTTTTGCGTCCCTCTATCTGGGGGTGCTGGGCGGGGCGGCCTTTGCCAGTGTGGTTGCCCCCATTATGGACATGCCTCTGGCCCTGTGCACGGTTGCAGGCATGTGCGCGCTGGCCACTGCCATTATTGGTGGCCCGCTGACCATGATCCTGCTAACGCTGGAAACCACCCATAGCGCCAACCTGACCGCCGCCGTAGCCCTGACAGCCCTTGTGGCCTCTTTTACGGTCAAACGCATTTTTGGCTACTCGTTCGCCACATGGCGCTTCCACCTGCGGGGCGAAAACATTCGCTCAGGCGTGGACGTGGGGTGGATGCGCACACTAACCGTAGGCCGCATGATGCGCACGGAACTGGACATGCTGCCCGCAACAACAACCGTTGCCATTGCCCGCACAACCTTTGCCGGTCGCATGCCGCGCTACATTGTACTACGCAATGCCCAGAACCATTACGCAGGCCTGCTGGAGAGCAATCTGGTCCAGTCCATTACCATTGCCCCGGACCAGCCCCTGTCCGCTCTGGTGGACCATGACCCGGAGGTACTTGCGGCTGATTTTTCAATCGGGCATGCCCTTGCAGCCTTTGAGCGCACAGCCCGACCGGCTCTGGCGGTAACGGACAGGGATGGCCATGTTCTGGGCATTTTAAGCGAGCGTTACGTGCTGCGCCGCTACGCTGAGGAACTGGAGCGCACCCGCCGCGAACTGGCAGGCGAAAAACACGGCAAATAGCCAGCCCCCCGGCCACGTAGCACGGACGTGATCGCACACCCCCTTTAACCCCCATGCCGGGCGCGCCATAGTTATAGCCTCTGTTTTTCTCCAAAAACCGGCGGTGTTCCATGCCAACTGCCCCTGTTGTTCCGCCCTCCATGCAAGCCATATGCTACACCGACCCCGGTGGACCGGAGGTTTTGCACCTTGAAACATTGCAAGTGCCCCAGCCCGGCCGGGGCGAGGTGCTGGTGCGCGTTATGGCCGCAGGCGTAAACCGCCCCGACCTGATGCAGCGCAAGGGGCTATACCCCCCGCCCCCCGGTGCC
>JBDNSL010000063.1:0-14120 GCA_047719095.1 Acetobacter sp. | reverse complement strand
TTGCGGAACTGGCGGACAAAGGTGGGCGGGTTATTCTGCTCAGCCATTTTGACCGGCCCAAAGGGCAGGTCGTGCCTGCCATGTCGCTCAAGCCCATTGCCACGGCACTGGCCACAGCACTTGGCCGCCCGGTCAACTTTGCGCATGACTGCATTGGCCCCGATGCGGAAGCAGCCACCCGCTCCCTGACCGACGGGGAAGTGCTTCTGCTGGAGAACACCCGCTTCCAGCCCGGTGAGGAGCAGAATGACGCAGAGCTTTCCGCAGCCCTCGCAAGTCTGGGCGATGTGTATGTGAACGACGCATTCTCGGCCGCCCACCGTGCCCATGCCTCCACAGCGGGGGTTGCCACCCATCTGCCATCCTTTGGTGGCCGCCTGATGGAGGCCGAGCTTCAGGCCCTGTACGCAGCACTGGAAAACCCCGAACGCCCCGTTGGGGCCATTGTGGGGGGGGCCAAAATTTCCACCAAACTCCAGTTGCTTGAAAACCTTCTGGACAAGGTGGACATGCTGGCTATTGGCGGCGCCATGGCCAACACGTTTCTGGCGGCTCAGGGCCTGAGCGTTGGCAAATCGCTCAAGGAAGAGGACATGCTGGACACGGCCCGCCTGATTATGGCGCAGGCCAAAGCCAAAAACTGCGACCTGATCCTGCCTGTGGACATGATCATTTCCGAAGACTTCATGGCCGGTGCCCCCACCAGCACCGTGCCCGCCAACGCCATTCCCGATGGCTGGATGGCGCTGGATGTCGGGCCAGAAACGGTCAAGCTGCTCAACAGCAAGCTGGCGGGGCTGAAAACCCTTGTGTGGAACGGCCCGCTGGGTGTGTTTGAACTCCCTCCGTTTGATGAGGGAACAAACGCCGTAGCACAGGAAGCAGGCCGACTGACCAAGGCAGGCCAGCTCAAAACCGTTGCCGGTGGGGGGGACACCGTATCCGCCCTGCGCCATGCCGGTGTGCTGCATGACATGACCTATGTCTCAACTGCTGGTGGGGCTTTTCTGGAATGGCTGGAAGGCAAGGTTCTGCCGGGCCTGACCGCCATTAGCACCACGTTGGAAAAAACCCTGCCGATCTAGGCCCTGTAAGGGTTTTTTATCCTACCCGACCGCCGGAGGCTTTGGCTTCCGGCGGTTTTTTATTGGTGGGTCTACACGGGCAGAACCCGCACCACACCGCACCCGCGTGCGCCATGCAAACATCCCAATTGTACAATTGGGGCGGGTTACTCCCGCCTTAGCACCTGATCTGTCAGGAAAGCGGCAATCCGGCCTGCCACAAAATCCTGCTTGAGTGCGGCTTCATCATACTCATTACGCACCCAGTCCATGAACGGGATACGCCCTTCTGCCTGAGCCTGATAACGCAGGAAAAACGCATCCAGAATACCCGTGCGCGACCCGCGAAAATGCCCGAACCGCCATGAGAGTTCGCCCAGAGCCTGTGCCGCAGTGCCGCCCTCGAACATAACCACCAAAGCCGAAGCCAGCCCGGCCCGGTCCGCACCAGACTTGCAGTGCATGAGCATGGGAAACTGCAATGTGCTGTACATTTGCGCAAACCGCAGAATACGGTCCTTGTGGGGAGCGCCCCTGCTTTCAAACGCCATATCCAGAAGGGGCAGGTCAATCTGTGCCGCCGCCTCGCGCGAGAGGGCGTCCGAACCACACTGCCGGTGGCCACGCAGGTTAACCAGCGTGCGCAAACCCAGCCTGCGTACGGCCCGGCGCAGGCGGGCAGGGGTGGGGTGGTTACAGCGGTAAACCTTGCCCGGAATAACGGCATGGAAGTTGGTCCAGACCAGACGAAGAATGGCGTGGTCTACAAACAGGCTATCCGTCCATGCTCTGGCACGGCCGGTCTGGGTAGAAAGATGGCCGTTAAACACAAAACCCCCTCATATCATGCAGGTGCATGGTTGGGTTTTATGTTCCATCTTAGCCCTTACTCGTCAATATCGGCCCTGCCCGCCAGACCCACCCGATTGCCCCAGACAGACAAAACCCGGCAGGAGGATAATCCTGCCGGGTTCTGCCCAGAATGCGCCAGAGTGAACGGTTGGTTCAGATCTTGCGTTCGAGCTGCAATTCCTTGATCCGGCCAATGGCTTTGGCCGGGTTCAGCCCCTTGGGGCAGGTCTGGGTGCAGTTCATGATGGTACGGCACGCATAGAGCTTGAACGTGTCTTCCAGTGCATCCAGGCGCTCGCCTGTATGTTCGTCGCGGCTGTCTGCAATCCAGCGGTGGGCCGCAAGGAGCACGGCCGGGCCGAGATACTTGTCACCATTCCACCAGTAAGACGGGCACGATGTGGTGCAGCAGAAGCACAGAATGCACTCCCACATACCATCCAGCTTTGCGCGCTCTTCCACACTCTGGCGGCGTTCGCCATCGGGTGGGGGGGCACTGTCGGCCTGCATCCAGGGCTGGATGGAACGCAATTGTGCGTAGGCCCCATCCAGATTGGACACCAGATCCTTGACAATTGGCATATGGGGCAGCGGATAAATTTTTACATCGCCCTGTATGCTTTTGATCGGCTTAAGGCACGCAAGCGTGTTTTCGCCATCAATGTTCATGGCGCAGGACCCACAGATCCCTTCGCGGCAGGAGCGCCGGAACGTCAGTGTGGGGTCCACCTCATTTTTGATGTGGATAATAGCGTCCAGCACCATTGGCCCGATCGTGTCCAGATCAAGCTCGTATGAGTCTATGACCGGGTTTTTACCATCATCAGGGGACCAGCGGTACACCTTGAAGGTTTTGACATTTTTTGCGCCAGCCGGAGCGGGAAAGGTTTTGCCTTTCCCTACGGTGCTGTTACGCGGCAGTCTGAGTTCGACCATGTTCGCCTCCCTTTGCCCTGCGGATCAGTAAACGCGCTTTTTGGGTGGGAAAACCTCGACATCGTCGGTCAGGGTTTTCATATGCACGGGCCGGTAGGTCAGCTTGACGCCGCCCTTGTCATCCAGCCACGAAACGGAATGTTTGAGCCATTCCTTGTCATCACGATCGGGGAAGTCATCGCGGGCATGCGCGCCACGGCTTTCGTGCCGGGCAAGGCCACTTTCAAGCGTGGCTGTTGCATTGGCCAGCAGGTTTTCAAACTCCAGCGCTTCCATCAGATCACTGTTCCAGACCAGTGAGCTGTCGGAAACGGAGATGTCGCCCAGACCACTCCAGATTTCGCGGATCTTGTTCACGCCTTCCTGCAAGCTGTCTTGCGTACGGAACACGGCGGCGTGGGTCTGCATGTCGCGCTGGAGGCGGTCACGCATGGCCGAAACCTTGGTCCCGCCCTTGGCGTAACGCAGCTTGTCCAGACGGTCGAGTGCTGCTTCCCCCGCCCCTGCGGGCAGTGGGCGCACAAAGTCGGTCGGTTTGATCACTTCTGCCGCACGGCGGGCCGCCGCACGACCAAACACGATCAGATCGAGCAGGGAGTTGGTGCCAAGGCGGTTGGCACCATGCACGGACACGCAGGCTGCTTCGCCCACGGCCATCAGGCCCGGCACCACCGCATCGGGGTTTTCGGCACTGGGGCGCACGACCTCGCCGTGAATATTGGTGGGGATACCACCCATATTGTAATGCACGGTCGGCAGAACCGGCACCGGCTCCTTGGTGACGTCCACACCGGCAAAAATACGCGATGTTTCCAAAATACCCGGCAGACGCTCATGCAGCAGATCGGAACCCAGATGTTCCAGATGCATCATGATATGGTCTTTTTTGGGACCACAGCCACGGCCTTCCTTGATCTCGATCGTCATGGCGCGGGACACCACATCGCGCGAGGCAAGGTCTTTGGCGGTGGGGGCATAACGCTCCATAAAGCGCTCGCCCTCGGAGTTGGTCAGGTACCCACCTTCACCACGGCAACCCTCGGTCAGCAGACAGCCTGCGGGGTAGATGCCGGTGGGGTGGAACTGAACAAATTCCATATCCTGCGTGGGCAGGCCAGCACGCATGACCATGCCGTTGCCATCACCCGTGCAGGTATGGGCAGATGTGCAGGACTGGTAGGCACGGCCATAACCGCCCGTGGCCAGCACGACCGTTTTGGCGTTAAAGCGGTGGATGGTGCCATCGTCCTGGCACCACGCCATAACACCACGGCATGCGCCCTCGTCATCCATGATCAGGTCAATGGCGAAGTATTCGACAAAGAACTCAACATTGTGCTTGAGGCACTGCTGGTACAGCGTGTGCAAAATGGCGTGGCCCGTGCGGTCGGCGGCCGCACATGCGCGGGGCACAGGGGCCTTGCCGAAGTCGCTCATATGGCCACCAAAGGGGCGCTGGTAGATTTTGCCCTCTTCGGTACGGGAGAAAGGAACACCAAAATGTTCCAGTTCCTGCACAGCGGGCACTGCTTCGCGCACCATAAACTCAATGGCGTCCTGGTCACCCAGCCAGTCAGACCCCTTTACGGTGTCGTACATGTGCCAGCGCCAGTTGTCCTCGGCCATGTTGCCAAGGGAGGCACCAATGCCACCCTGTGCGGCCACGGTGTGGCTGCGGGTGGGAAAAACCTTGGTAATGCACGCGGTGCTCAGGCCAGCGGCCCCCATGCCCAGCGTTGCACGCAGGCCCGAACCACCTGCACCCACGACCACAACATCGTATGCGTGATCAACAATCCGGTAAGCTCCCCGAGAAGGAGAGGAATTGGCATTCATCGTGACGGCGCTCCCATATGCGTTCGGCCTGTCAGTCGTTCAGGTTCATGCCACCGCGTATCCGACCTGTTCCGTCGGCGGCACAAGGCTCTTTTATCCGTGGGCAGGTGCCCGGCTTACTTGCCGGAACCGCTCCGCACCACCAGCTTGATCACGGCAAATACGCCAAGCAGCCCCATAAGGGACGTGCCAATCTTGACCAGCAGGCGGGTAGGCAGGTGCGCCTTGCCGTGCACGTAGTCATCCACAATAACCTGCAGACCAACCTGCGCATGGTAGAAGGTGGTAATGATCAGTGCTGCCAGCATGGTGGCGTTAACGGGCTTGCCGCCCCATTTAACCACCTCGGCGTGGTCTGCCCCGCCAAGGCGGAACATCTGCACAACAAACCATGTGGAAAGCGGCAGCAGGCTGGCGGCGGAAACGCGCTCGGCCCACCAGTGGCTTGTGCCGGAATGCCCCGCACCCAGCCCGCGTGCGCGCCCAAGCTGGGAGCGCATGACTTCAATATGTGGAACAGAAGCGTTCATGTCAGGATACCTTCCCGGCTTTGGCGCGTTTGCTTCTGCGGCAACCCGCCACAGCTAGCAGGGCAGCGGCCAGCACGGTGCTGACACCGGCTGTAACACCCACCGCCACTGGGCCATCCTTGTTCAGCTCTTCCTTGTCATACCGGTATCCCGCATCCCAGATGAGATGGCGGATACCACCGACCGTGTGGTAAACGACCGAAGCCAGCCACCCTACCAGCACAAGCTTGCCCAGCGGGTTGCCCGTTACCTTGCGCGCCGTGGCAAAGGCCTTTGGCCCCTTTGCCGCAGCACCAAGCCAGAAAACGCCCAGTGCAGCACCGGCCGTGGCGATCACTCCCGTGATTCGATTTGAAATGGAAAGAACCATGGAAAGCCGGTAACGGTACACCTGCAAGTGCGGCGACATGGGCCGCTGGATCAGTGTGCCGTCACTTCGGCTCCCTACATAGAGGGCCTTACGGATATCCTGCATTGTCAGCCTCGTACCCCGTGTCTATCCCTGAGTGCTGGTTGCATCCAGCATTTTGCATCGTTTTTGTCCTACGCCCCGTGCCTCGGCCCGGTCAATTCAGTGGATCAACACGAGACCGAGAGGGGGGGGATTCTCACTCAGCCGTGTCTGGGCAGCAGGTCGAGTGCAATCATGGTTTCCGCGATCTGAACCGCGTTCAGAGCCGCACCTTTCCGCAGATTATCGGCAACACACCAGAAGGCCAGACCGTGGGGCACGGTCGGATCGACACGAAGGCGTGACACATAGGTTGCATCCTCTCCCACACACTCAAGCGGGGTGACATACCCGCCATCTTCGCGCTGGTCGAGCAGTACAACGCCCTCGGACTCCCGCAGGGCCTCACGCGCACGCTCAAGGTCCACCGGCTCCACAAACTCGGCAATAACTGCTTCGGAGTGGCCTACAAACACCGGCACGCGTACGCAGGTGGCCAGCACCTCCACATCCGGATCGAGAATTTTTTTGGTCTCGACTCGCATCTTCCATTCTTCCTTGGTCGCACCGTCATCCATAAAACGGTCGATCTGGGGAATGCAGTTGAAGGCGATCTGCTTCTGGAACTGCTCGATCTTGGGCGGGTCGTTCACAAAGCTGCCACGGGTCTGGGAGAACAGCTCGTCCATGCCATCCTTCCCCGCGCCGGATACGGCCTGATACGTGGAGACCACCACCCGCTTGAGGGTAAACAGGTCATGCAGGGGCTTGAGAGCCACCACCATCTGAATGGTCGAGCAGTTGGGGTTGGCAATAATGTTGCGCTTCATGTCCTTGAGCGCCAGCGGGTTAACCTCGGGCACCACCAGCGGCACATCCGGCTCCATGCGGAAGTGGGATGTGTTGTCGATCACAACGCAGCCAGCCTTGGCAGCAATGGGCGCATACTTGGCGGACACAGCCCCACCGGGGGAGAACAGCCCGACATCCCAGCCCTTGAAATCAAAGGTTTCAAGGTTCTGGACTTTCAGAACGCGATCCCCGAACGAGACTTCACGCCCGGCAGAACGCGGGGAGGCCAGTGCGACAATCTCATCCACCGGGAATTCCCGTTCGGCCAGTGTCTTGAGGATTTCCCGCCCCACCGCACCTGTCGCGCCTACAACAGCAACCCGATAACCCATAATCCACCTTTGATTCAGAGCACGTTAGAAACCAGAAAAACGCACCCCCGCACGAGGGCCGTTCAATCGCGCGAACCCTAGACCATTCCGGCAGCAAATGGAATTGCTCACCCCATAGCTTTCCCGTCCTTCTGTTCTGGCTGGACCAAGGGCTGAGCGGAATACGGCCTGCGCGGGACATTACAAGACACGGCATCTGAGACTTATTTAAAAAATGAAAAAATGAAAAAAATATTTTTATTTCCCGTAGAAAAGGTTTCTTTGACGCATATCAATGCAACCTTTTTCAGATATGTTTGTCATATCAGACAGAAGAAGTTGTGGAGGATGACCGTTTTTCTACCCTGCCATCCCGGTCCCTCCTCACCCCATACAGAATGCATTGGGAAAAGAACGTGACCGTTAAAATTGCCATCCTGAAGGAAACGCAGCCCGACGAACGCCGGGTTGCCATGATTCCCGCGGTAGCACAGCGCATAGCCAAGCTTGGGGCAGATCTTGTTCTGGAGCAGGGAGCGGGAAGTGCTGCAACCTACATCGACGATGCCTACACAAAGGCGCAGGTAACGCAGGAGCCCGATATTGGGAAACTGGTTGCGGATGCGGATATTGTGCTGGCTGTCCAACCCCCATCGGTCGAAACCGTAAAAAAAATGAAGCCCGGCGCCCTGCTGGTCTCTTTCATTTACGCCCAGACACAGCCTGATCTGGTCAAGGCGCTGCGGGATGGCAAAATTACAACCTTTGCCATGGAGCTTATCCCCCGTATCAGCCGTGCGCAGGCCATGGATGCCCTGTCCAGCCAGGCAGCCCTTGCCGGGTACTACGCCCCCCTGCTGGGCAGCGTACACATGCAGAAAATCCTGCCCATGATGACCACCGCCGTAGGCTCTTTGCGCGCAGCACGCGTGCTGGTCATGGGTCTGGGTGTGGCAGGGTTGCAGGCACTGGCCACCGCCCACCGCCTTGGCGCGGTGTGCGAAGGCTACGACGTGCGCCCCGAAACCAAGGAAGAAGCGGAATCCGTTGGTGCCAAATTTGTGGACACCGGCATTGATGCGCGCGGCACGGGCGGCTACGCCCGCGAACTGACAGCCGATGAAAAAGCCAAGGTGCGCGCAGCCCTTTCGCAGCATATTGCACAGGCTGACCTGATCATTACCACAGCAGCCGTTCCCGGCCGCAAAGCCCCGCGCCTGATTGACGCCGAGCAGCTGGCAGGCATGAAGGAAGGCTCTGTTGTGGTGGACATGGGTGCCCCCAACGGTGGCAACTGTGAAGGCACCAAGGCGGGCGAAACTGTTAAGGTTGGCCCCGTTGTCATGGTTGGCCCGACCAACCTGCCTTCCAGCCTAGCCGCACAGGCAAGCGAGCTATACGCCAAGAACATTTACAACCTGCTTGAGCAGGTTCTGCATGATGGTGTGCTCAAGCCCGATTTTACAGACGAAGTCATAACCGGCACCACCCTGACCCATGATGGCAAGATTACCAATGCCGCCATCCAGACGGTCATCGAAGGCACACCAGCGGAGAAAGCATGATGGATTCCGTAACATCCATGACCTTCATTATCGCCCTCTACATCTTCATGCTGGCCGCGTTCACCGGCTACGTGGTGATTAGCCGGGTGCCTTCTATCCTGCATACGCCTCTCATGTCCGGCTCCAACTTTATCCACGGTATTGTGGTGGTTGGCGCAATGGACGCCCTGTTCAACGCCACCACGCTAACAGGGCAGGTTATCGGGTTTGTCGGCGTTTTTCTGGGAGCTGGTAACGTTATGGGCGGCTATGTCGTGACCGACCGTATGCTGGCCATGTTCCGCCCAAGCCAGAAACAGACACCAGAGAAAAAAGGCCAGCAGTAACATGTTTATCGAATACATTGTTGGCCTGAGCGGACTGATCGCCGCAGGCCTGTTCATTTACGGGCTGAAGGCCATGTCCTCCCCCGTAACCGCCGTGTCGGGTATTGTTACCGCAGGCTACGGCATGGTGTTTGTGGTTGGCGCCACATTCCTCAACCTGTTCAACGTCAGCCCCGATGCCCGTCCGCACCTGCTGGTTAACGTGGGTCTGGCCGTTGTGGCCCTGCTGCTGGGCTGCCTGTGGACCGGCTGGCGCGGCCGCACGGTGCAGATGACCGCCATGCCGCAGATGGTTGCCATCTTTAACGGCATGGGCGGTGGTTCGGCTGCGTGCCTTGCCGCGGTCAGCCTGCTGTCCGACCATGCAACATCCGGCCTGCACCTGAGTGTAACCATTGTGGGCGCACTTATTGGCTGTATCTCCTTTACCGGCTCGATCATTGCATGGGCCAAGCTGGACGGGCGGATGCGTAAACCCGTGCGTTTTGGCGGTCAGCGTATTTTCAACCTTGCCCTGTTCCTGATCGCACTCGCACTGGGTGCGCTTACGGTCATGCAGTATGGCACCCCCGAAGGCGTGCTGCCGGGTATTCTGTTCTTTGGCGCAGCCCTGCTGTTTGGCATCTGCATGACCCTACCCATTGGTGGGGCGGACATGCCGGTCGTGATCTCGCTCTACAACGCCTTTACGGGCCTTGCCGTGGGCCTTGAAGGCTACGTGATGGGCAACCCCGCACTCATGATCGCAGGTATGGTCGTGGGGTCTGCTGGCACGCTGCTGACGGCGTTGATGGCCAAAGCCATGAACCGTTCGCTGACCAACGTGCTGTTCAGCAACTTTGGGGACACGACAAGCAGCGCCAAAGGCCCCGAAGGGGAAATGCAGTCCGCCGACCCGTCGGATGCAGCCACCTCCATGCGCTATGCATCCAGCGTGATTATTGTGCCCGGCTATGGTCTGGCCGTGGCACAGGCGCAGCAGAAGCTGTACGAATTTGTTAAAATGCTTGTGGCTGATGGTGTGGATGTCAAATTCGCCATTCACCCCGTGGCAGGCCGTATGCCGGGGCACATGAACGTGCTGCTGGCCGAAGCTGGCGTTCCATACGACATGATTTACGATATGGACGATATTAACGACAGCTTTGCCACCACCGATGTTGCCCTGATTATTGGTGCGAATGACGTGGTCAACCCCGAAGCCCTGACCGACAAATCCTCCCCCATTTATGGCATGCCGATCCTGAACGCTTACAAAGCGCATCAGGTCTTTGTCATCAAACGTGGGTCCGGCACAGGGTATTCCGGGGTGCAGAACCCGCTCTTCTTCCAGAAGAACTGCACCATGGTTTTTGGGGATGCACAGGCCGTGCTCTCCAAAATGGTCGAAGCCGTCAAGGCGCTCGGCACCGCCTAACGGCCAACGGGAGGGCACCAGACGGTCTCTCCCGTTTTTTTTGTTTACAACAAAAGGCGTAGATTATGTCAGGCAAGATGAAAGCCGCTGTTGTCCATGAATTTGGCAAGCCGCTTACGCTTGAAGAGCTGGACATTCCCTCCATCAACGCCAACCAGATTCTGGTCAAGATGATCGCCTGTGGCGTCTGCCACACGGACCTGCACGCCGCCAGCGGTGACTGGCCCAAAAAACCCACACTCCCCTTTATTCCGGGGCACGAGGGCGTGGGTAGCGTGGTTGAGGTCGGGGCCAATGTTGACTGGGTCAAGGTCGGGGATGTGGTGGGTGTGCCCTTCCTGTATTCTGCCTGCGGTCATTGCGAACACTGCTTTGCCGGTTGGGAAACCCTGTGCCAGAAACAAGAAGAGACCGGTTACTCGGTTAATGGCTGCTTTGCGGAATACGTGGTGGCGGACCCCGGTTATGTCGCCCATATTCCTGCTGGGGCGGACCCCATTAAAATCGCACCGGTCCTGTGCGCGGGTCTGACCGTCTACAAGGGCCTGAAAATGACCGACACGCACGCAGGCGACTGGGTTGCCGTCTCGGGCGCTGGTGGGCTGGGGCAGATGGCAATCCAGTATGGTGTTGCCATGGGCCTGAACATGATTGCGGTGGATATTGACGACGCCAAACTTGAAACCGCACGGAAACTTGGGGCCGCGCACATCGTTAACGCCAAGACAACTGACCCGGCGGCCTTTATCCAAAAGGAAGTCGGCGGCGCTCATGGGGGGTTGATCACGGCTGTTTCAACCAAGGCCTTTTCTCAGGCCATGGGGTATGTTCGCCCCGGTGGCACACTGGTGCTTAATGGCCTGCCACCGGGTGACTTCCCCATTTCCATTTTTGATATGGTCATGAACGCCATTACCATCCGTGGTTCCATTGTGGGCACCCGGCTGGACATGATTGAAGCACTGTCCTTCTTTGCTGAAGGAAAAGTGACCTCGGTTACAAAGACTGACCGTCTTGAAAACATCAATCAGATATTTGATGATCTCGAGCATGGTCGTGTTGAAGGGCGCGTTGTTCTGGATTTCAGAAACTAACCTCCTTCAATAGTTCCAAACAAAAGGATTTTTTGCATGGCTTACGCAACGACGAACCCTTTTACCGAAGAACAGGTCAAGGTTTTTCCAAGCCCGACAGATGCTCAGGTCGATGCCGCACTGGACAAGGGGCATGCCACCTTTAAAAAGTGGAAAAACACATCCTTTGCTGAACGCGCACGTGTTTTGCAAAAGGCTGCTGACCTGCTGCGTGCCAACGTGGATGAATACTCCAAGCTGCTGACGCTTGAAATGGGTAAGCTCTACGGTGAAGCCAAGGCAGAAACCGAGCTGTCAGCCGCAATTTTTGAATATTATGCGGTTAATGCCGAACGCCTGCTGGCCCCAGAAGTGCTCCCCCTTGCTTCCGTCAAGGAAGGCCGGGCCAAGATCGTGTTCGAGGCACAGGGCATTCTGCTGGCAATTGAGCCGTGGAATTTCCCCTTCTATCAGGTTGCCCGTATTATTGCGCCGCAGCTTTCCGCGGGGAACGTGGTCATTCTCAAGCACGCCTCCAACGTGCCGCAGTGTGCTGCCGCCATGGAAAAGCTGATGCATGACGCTGGTTTGCCTGAAGGCGGGTTCCAGAACCTGTACCCCACGCGTGACCAGCTGGCCAAGATCATTGCCGATATCCGCGTCCGTGGCGTAGCCCTGACCGGCTCCGAAGGTGCAGGTGCCAAGGTTGCCTCCGAAGCGGGTCTGGCCCTTAAAAAATGCACCATGGAACTTGGTGGGTCCGACGCCCTGATCGTGCTCAATGACGCCGATGTGGAAAAAGCCGCCAAGTGGGCCGTGTTTGGCCGCCACTGGAATGGTGGGCAGGTTTGCGTTAACGCCAAGCGCATGATTGTAGAAGACGGCGTTTACGACAAATTTGTCGATCTGTACCGCAAGGGCATTGCAGCCCTCCGCATGGGCGACCCGATGGACCCCGCCACAACACTGCCGCCCCTGTCCTCCCGCGGGGCTGTAGAAGGCCTTAAGCAGCAGGTGGCAGACGCCGTAGCACAGGGTGCAAAAGCTGAAGAAATTCCGCTGGAAATGCCCAACAAAGGCTGCTTCTTCCGCCCGGTTATTCTGACCGATCTGGAAGAGGGCAACCCTGCCCGCCGCACGGAATTCTTTGGCCCCGTGACCATGCTCTTCCGCGCGAAAGATGCTGACCACGCCATTGAAATTGCCAATGACTCCCCCTACGGGCTTGGTGGTTCCATCTTTACCAAAAACGAAGAACGTGGTGCGGAACTGGCCCGCCGGATTGATACCGGCATGGTCTACATCAACCACCCGACCATGGTTAAAGCCGACCTGCCGTTTGGTGGCGTCAAGCGCTCGGGCTTTGGCCGCGAACTGCTAGGCCTTGGCCTGAAAGAGTTCGTCAATGCCAAGCTGATTGACATTGTGGACATTGACGCACCGTTCTGATCCAAGCTGAACAGCGTTAACTGAAAAGGGCGGAAGGATAACTCCTTCCGCCCTTTTTATATGGAATACGCCAAGGACTCTTTTAAGAAATCCTGCGTGTAAACCATACTTTTCCGAATCTATGGGCAGTTCTGGCAATACTGCCAACAAAAAAGGCCGCGTGCCACGCACACAGCCTTTTTAAACGTCAGCTCATACGGGGGCGTACCCCCAGTATGCTCAGGCGTTACGCGGGCACAACCAGAGCAAAAGCCCAGTCCAGCCAAGGGAGCAATGCGGCAACATCGGCTGTCTCTACCGTGGCACCACCCCATATCCGCAAACCCACTGGTGCGTCACGGTAGCTGGCAAGGTCAAAGCCAATGCCTTCCTTGTCCAGCACGGACAACATGGTCTTGACGGTTGCCGTCTGCCTGTCCCGCTCCAGTGCCAAAAACCACGGGGCAACAATACGTAGGCAGATGGCGGTGGAGGAGCGCTCCTCCTCTTTTTCCGCGAGGAAGGACACCCAGTCGGTTTTTTGTACCCACGTGGCAACTGCTGCCAGATTGGCCTGTGAACGGGCTTTAAGCCCTTCCAGCCCTCCGACCGATTCCGCCCAGCGCAGGCTGTCCAACGCATCTTCTACGCACAGCATGGAGGGGGTGTTGATGGTGTCGCCCTTGAAAATACCCTCGATCAGGGCATCCTTGGCCGTCATGCGGAAAATTTTGGGGAGCGGGCGTGGAGCCTTAAAGCTTTCCAGCCGCTCCACTGCACGGGGAGAAAGGGCGATCATGCCATGTGCGGCCTCGCCCCCTAGGGCTTTCTGCCACGACCATGTGACCACATCCAGCCGCTCCCATGGCAGGTCCATGGCAAAAGCGGCCGACGTTGCATCGCAGATCACCAGTCCTTCATGCTCGACGGGGATGGCGTTGGCTGATGGCAGACGCACGCCAGAGGTGGTGCCATTCCACGCCAGCACCACATCATGCGCCCAGTTGACCTCGGACAGGTCGGGCAACTGGCCGTAGTCGGCCTTGAGCACGCGGGTGTTGTCCAGCTTGAGCTGGGTGACAATATCCTGCGCCCACAGAGCCGAAAAACTCTCAAACGCCAGAACATCCACCGGGCGGGCACCCAGCAGGGACCACAGCGCCATTTCCACCGCACCCGTGTCCGATGCGGGCACAATGCCAACCCGCCAGCCCTCGGGCACGCCCAGAATTTTGCGCGAACGGACAATAACCTCGTTCAGCCGTGCGCGGCCTTCTGGCGAGCGGTGGGAGCGGCCAACCAGCGCGTTATCCAGCGCTGCAAGGCTCCACCCCGGGCGTTTAGCGCACGGACCGGACGAAAAGCAGGGATTGAGCGGGCGGATGGCCGGGCGGGACGAAGCGGAAGGGGAAAGGGCGTTCATAACCTTGGCCGAGAAGAGGAAGGGACAAGTCTGGTGCGAGAGAGGGGACTCGAACC